>CATLCV010000036.1 GCA_949893755.1 uncultured Lachnospiraceae bacterium
TATCCCCACACCCCACAGCTGGAAATTTTTTGTATTTTTCTGGCTTGTATCTCTTTGTGGACTTCTATTCCACGCGTATTATAATAGTCGATGCGCTCCTGTTGGCTCATATCTTTTGTCTGATAGTAGTTATATTCTCTTAATTTGTGAATATCTTCAATGGTAAAATCGGGACTTAGAACAGGCCTATCCATAATTATTCCTCACTTTCTAATAACACAGATGGATTTAGAATCTCAATCGGTTTATGGCCTTGCAGGTTAGTGATTGCCCGTATTCCCCTTATGGTCTTAATATTTACAATGTGTTTAAAATTCCATGATATAATACAGTCGCATTCACTAACAATAGCGGCTCCTATATGCTGACAATCGTCATAGCTTTTCTTTGTTAGGATACCCATATCGATAATCTGCTTTGCAATATCTGCAATATCATCATCAATCTGAACCAAAGTATAGTCAATGCACCCTAAGTAATCGAAAAGCAGGCTCTGCTTTGGCTCTGAACACCCTTTTAGTTCTTCAAGCGTTACAGTAGAAAGATAGACTTCATACTTTCCTGCGCGAAACATTTCCCACAATTGCCTGGTATCAGCCATTTTTTCAGGTACATCCTCCTGAAGTAAATGGCTGATAACCGAGGTATCCAGGTAAACTTTTAATTTTTCCATATCTATCACCTCCAGCAAGCATCTTCATATAAAGATTATACAAAAAAACGTATATAAAAACAATGGAGAATTGCATTTTTGAAATTCAGGCCGCTGGCCAGGGAGTAAATTTATGATCGTTTTCACTTTTTTGTGCAAGAATAGAGAGGACATTTTCGGGAAAAAGCGATATAATCGTAATCATGGATATCCAATACAGAAACTAAACGGAGGAATTACATTATGGAGTGGGTGGAACGATTAAACGAAAGTATGCGTTATATTGAGGAACACCTGACGGATGAGATCGACCATGAGGAACTGGGCCGGATCGCCTGCTGTTCCGCGTATCATTTTCAGAGGATGTTTACCTATATGGCTGGGGTGTCGCTGGCGGAGTATATCCGAAGGCGGCGGATGTCTTTGGCTGCGGCGGACCTGCAGGGTGGAGACGCTAAGATCCTGGACATTGCGCAGAAGTACGGCTACAGCTCCCCGACTGCTTTTAACAGGGCCTTTCAGGGGATTCACGGAATTGCGCCGTCGGCCGTAAGGAATGAGGGTGTTTCTATAAAATCCTATCCGCCCATTACATTTACGATTGCAGTAAAAGGAGTGGAAGAAATGAATTATCGGATTGAAACCAAAGACAGCTTCCGGATCGTCGGTGTCTCGGCGCCGCTTCAAAAGGAGCTGGAAAACAATTTTATGATCGTGCCTGGTCTGTGGCAGAAGGCAGCGGCCGACGGCACGATCCCGAAGCTGGCCGGGATGATGGATACGCCTCCCATGGGCCTTCTGGGTGTCAGCGCCTGTAATGAGGAAGCGGAACAATGGAAATATTTTATCGCGGTGTCTACCACGAAGGAATGCGGGGAATACGAAGAATATATCGTTCCCGCGTCTACCTGGGCAATCTTTACCGGGTCCGGCACAAACCAGTCGATTCAGGAGTTGGAGCAGAGGATCGTTACCGAATGGCTCCCGACTTCCGGGTATGAATATGCCAATGCGCCGGATATCGAAGTGTATCTGAATGCAGATCCGGAAAATGCGCAATATGAGGTGTGGATTCCGGTTACGAAAAAAGGATAAAGTGCTCCCCGCTGCAGGCAGCGGGGTATTTGTTTTTTTCTATTCACAACCCCTGCGGGAATCGGCCTGCCATGCGTCCAGCCGGGCACCCTGGCTGTTACTTCCTATACGCATTCAAATCCCTCCTCCCAGATTGCCTGCTTCCTGTAAGCCATTTCCATCTGCGCTCTCCGTTCCGCCGCTGCTTCCCGACTGCGCTCCATACATGCTTTTTGCCGCGCTGCTTCTTTCTCACGCTTCGCTTTATTGATCGCATTCACTTCCGCCACACGCTCCGGGGAATCACTGCAGCCTCCGATATAGGTGACACTCCCATCTTCATGAATGACTACCCCGCATGGCTGGTAATCAAGTCCCTGCACCGCAAAGGATGCTTTCAATCTCGGCATGGCATCAAAGAAATCATCTATCTTTCCCTCAAAGTAAGCCGCTTTTTCCGGGTCAGACGCCATCTTTTCCAGAATGTTCGGGGCGATCACAACATCATTGCCGCTCATGCTCTTTCCCATCCTGTCAAGGCTATTCTGGTCTTTTCCAACGCTCTGGATCCTCACATTGCGGTACTTCGACCTGAGATATTCCGCGTAAGCATCCACCTTTGATCGTTCTGCCATCTCCCCTGTTTTCTGTAACTGCTCTGTGAAACTGAGCCTGCCTGTGCCTGTCATCTGCATCCTATTTGCATACTGATATGCGCCCGGCAGAACTCCGCTTACTCCTAAAATACTCATAATACCGCTCCTTTCCAATCAAATGCCGGCCTTCCCACAGCTTTCGTCCGCTGCCCAATCAAATCCCGGACCTCTCATGCCATTCGTCCGCTACCCGATCAAATCCCGGACTTCTCATATCTTTCATCCACTTCCCGTTCCAACAGCCTGCGTCTCAAGGCGCTTTCCGCATTCAGCCGGGCATATTCCTCCTTCCGTTTCCTCTTGGCCGCCTGCTCCGCCTCGAACCGGCGCATTTCTTCCTCTGTCGGGCCGGTAATATTGCCGCCATGGCTGGAAGCCCGAAAACGGGCAATTTCCCCGTTCTCATCCAAAACGATCAGATGGGAGCATATCCTTCCGGGCACCTGGTTTGCCGCAATAAAGCTTTCCGCCTTTGCCATGATCTGTCTTGCCAATTCCGGATCATGTTTCATTTTTTCTTCCAGTTCCGGCGGAACAACGATCGATTTCTCCCCGGCGATCGCATGAAGCCTTGTCTGCACGCCGGAGGAATCCATAGCTGGATCCGCCCCGTTCGGCCTCCAGTTCATGGCAGATTCATCCAGATCCTCCCGAAAAAATTTCTCAAATGGAAAATCGTTCCTCTCCCATACTCCCTGCGGAATATCTGACGCATCCGCCGTATGATAATAAGCTCCGGGAAACCTCGTCTGCCACAGATCCCGAAAGTTCATTTCCGATACACCTTCCTGACCAGCCGCCCTTGCCGAAGCAAGCCCACGGAAACTCGCACCCTCTGTCCTGCATGACAAGGCCAGCTCACTGAAGCTCACACCCTCTGCTCTGCCTGCCGACGCAAGCTCACTGAAGCTCACGCCCTCTGCCTTACCTGCCGACGCAAGCTCACCGAACCTCACACCCTCTGCCCTGCCTGCCGAAGCATTCTTCCGGTACGATTCCGCCGGATTCCCCCCTGCCAATCTACCAGTCACTTCAAATTCCATCTTCACCGCTCCTTTCATTTTTCATCATAACAGACAGAATGAACACCCTGCCGTTTACCTTATAATCCACGGTTCCCTGATATTTCTCCGCCGTACTTTTGATGTTTGTCAGCCCGATCCCATGGGAGTTCCGGTCCGCCTTATCCGTCACCGGGAACTCCTCCTTTTCCTGAAATACCAGCCGTCCGTCAAAGCTGTTCTCCACCTTCAATATCAACAGATTCCCCTTCTGCAGGGAGCTTAAGCGGATAAAGGCATCCGCTCCCGGTTCTTTCGCTTTCAGCTTCCTGCAGGCTTCGATCGCATTATCCATTGCATTTCCCAGGATCACGCCGATGTCATAGCTGTGTATGTGAATCCTCCGGGGGAGCAGCAGCTGATCCGCATCCATCCTGAAATCAGGCATATCCCGCACTGCTTCATGATATTTCATATTCAGGAGGGTATCCACCACCGTGTTTCCCGTCCGAAACCGCACTTCCAATGTTTCAAGGCTCCGGTTCAGCTCCGCCAGGTACTCCTGCAGCTCCCCGTTTCCTTCCGTACCGTCTCCGGCAGACAGGCGCTGGATCACGGCAAGCGTATTCTTCATGTCATGCTTCATGCCCCGTATGCCGGAATAGACGCGCTCCATCTCCTCCATATGCTTCTGCAGGCTGCTCACCTGGTTTTCGAGGACGATTCTTCCGCTCTTTTCCCGGTTCCGGCAGATCATGTCCTGAAACAGCTTCACACCGTACAGGATGGAAAGCAGCGACAACAGCAGGATCGCAGGAATCACCAGAATCAGGACCGGATATCTGTCATACAGCATTTTCGGGACGCCGTCCTCCACTGTGATCATGATGATGCGCAGAAGTATACAGATCATCAGGCTCACTGCCGCCGGGGTCAGAATAAAGAGCAGCTCCGTCCTGCTGACGGCATAATCCTTTTCCCGAAAATCCTCCACAAGCTTTCTCAGTGAGCCATACAGCAGCAGGGCAATGACCGTATATTGAAGGAACAATGACCCCACCGTGCTGACCCGGAACGCTGTGATCACGGCATTTTCCGATGAAAACATCCCTTTCCCCGCGCACCTGTTGATCAGGTCAAGCGATGCGGCCCCCACTTGATTCAGCAGCATAACCGATACCTGACTGCTGATATTGGAAACTGCCTGAAAGGAAACCACAAGGAACACCGTAATGGGGCAGAACGCCTGGTAAAAGCACAGGGAAAGGACGGATAAGATGCTAAGAGACAGTGCCAGCATCCCTACCGCCATCCTGTAATCTTCATACTCCGGCATATAAAACCAGGTTACGGCCATCCGCAGCAGCACATACGAACCGGCCGCACACAGCCCGTTCCATCTGTTTTTCATCCTGGCTTCCAAAAAGCTCCCTAAAAAATACTGCAGGCAGTATCCCTGAAATATCGTCAGCGCCGCATAGAATACATCCGCTGTTTTTTCATACACCGGACACACCCCCGTTCTGCAGGTGCCACATATACGTTTTTGCAAATTCCCCGTACTTCTTTTTCGTCAGATGCACCCTGTCGCCGTTTGTGAGGGTGATGCTCTCTCTGTCATATTCCGTGATATGATCCATATTCACGATGTACGCCCGGTGGCACCGGTAAAATGCATCCCCGAGCTGCCGTTCCAGTTCGTCCATCGCCGCGTAAATCTCGATGACCCGCGCCGTCCCGGCAGTGTGGATCTCCACCTTCTTTCCCCGGCTTTCCATATACAGGATTTCGGACTGGTCCAGGGTCAGATTCCGCGGCTTGATAAACAGCACGCGGCGCTCCTTCTTCCTTGCGGCCTCCCCTGCCGCCCTTTCCAGCACCTCCGCAAATTTCCCCTCGTCTATGGGCTTTAGCAGGTATTGGAACGCATAGAGGTCAAGCGCTTCAAAGACATGATCCTTCAGGCCCGTAATAAAGATCAGCACCGTGTCCTCCTGCTTTTGGCGCAGGCTCCTTGCTGCCTCGATGCCGTTCATGCCCTCCATCTGAATGTCGAGGAACACAATGTCAAACCGCTTCCCTGACGCAAGCAGCTCCTCACCCGAGGCATAGGCTTCGATGATACTCCCCGGCTGCTGTCTTGCAGCCAGTCCGCACAGGTACGCCCGGATCGTTTTCTCGTCATCTACTACTGCAATCTTCAAAATCCATCACCTCTGATCCCTGCAATACAACAAATCCTACCCCTTCACTTCTTATATCGGCAAAAATTTTCCATGTTTCAGACAAAGGGAACGAATCGCCCACTTTTCGGGAACGAAAGGCACAAATCACCGAACAATACTCCCGTTTACATTTTCCGTCATAGCCTAAATCTCCAATTCTTCCCTTTGTTTTTCCATGACCATCTGCCTGCATGACAGATAGGTGGCCATGAAATATCCGCCGTACACGATCAGGAACATCCATACCGTGACACCCAGATTCGCAGAAATGTGCATATTTAGAAATTCCTCCGCAATCTCCGTGATCTTTCCGATCCCAAAGGCAGAAAAGATTCCCGCAGGCAGAAGCGGAGCGATAAAAAAGATTGCCACCTGCCAAAACAACGCCCCCGAAAGTAACCCGCGGTCTGTTCCCAGCTTTTGCAGCAGTCCGTATCGGTATACGTTATCCGCGGTTTCTGTGAGCTGCTTCAAGGACAGCAGCGCGGCGCAGATCAGCAGAAACACCAGCCCGATATAGCAGCATAAAAATACCAGCAATGCGCAGGAGCCGTAGTACATACTGCTCAGCATAATTTTTTCGGTATACCGATACCCGAGTGTTTCCCATTCCAGCCCGATCGGGATCATTTTCTGCAGCACTTCATCCGTGTTGATGCCGGGCTGATACTGCACCAGCAAAATATTCATGTCCTTTGCGAATGACGCCGCGACTGGATCTGGAACAATCAAAGTCCCCCTGTCGTTGTTGCCTACCGAGGTCATCCAAATGGTTTCCCCAAGCAGCGTCTTCCTGCCCGGCTGCAGGATCGTTCCATTCAAGTCCAGTTCCGTACAGGACTGCAGAAATGTATCCATGTATGGCAGCGTCCCTTTGTAATTGCAGTTCAGGAGAAATTCATGATCCGCAAGGCTTACAGGCGGTTTCCCCTGCACCGCCAATGCCCGGTTAAAATCGGAAATGGAGACGGCTCCGACTCCCGCTTCGGGAACGGCACTGTCGATGCGCCATAAGCTTACGTCCTGTCCCTCAAACAGATCTCCATAGGTGATCTCTGCTTCATAAAGGCTGATCTGCGCTGTACAGTCCGCATAGTTCCCCAGATCCACGTCCCTGGATCTCAGATATGCCGCAATGTCTGTTTCCCCCGCCGTGTCAGCATCAGCAAACACATTCAGATCGTAAGGAAGCGCGGCCTTGGACGTTTCATTCATGGTGAGAGCTGAGCTGATCCCCACGGATATCCCGCAGATTGAAATCGTGAGCAGGCCGCATACGACGCTCATTGTCAGAAAATCGGTCTTTATTTTACTTCCGATCTGCCGGCTTAAAAAGGTATTCAGCCCTTTCAGATACAGACTTTTATTTGCCTGGATCGCCGTAAGCAATACTGCCGATACGGAAAAGAAGAACAGGACGGTTCCCGCTGCCAACAGGACTGCCGCAATCTGGAACCATGCATTTTCGCGGCTGGGAAGTATGCCGTAATGCTGAATGAGCAGACCGGAAGATACAATGCACAGAACGGAAAGCACCGCCAAAAATATTTGTGCTGCTTTGTTCTTTAATGCCAGGACTTCATTCTTCCGTCCGGCGGTCAGCAGGTAGATCAATTTGACCGAAGAAACCGTGCGTACGTTCAAAAGCATGACGATGAGAAAGTTCAATGCAAAGCAGCCGATCGTCTTTTTCAGAGCGCTCATGGAAAAAACAACCTGAAACTGGCTCATATCGATGGCGAACAGGCGCAGGGAAACGATGGAAAGCCCCTGTGACAGCAGCAGCCCTGACAGCAGTCCAAACAAAAGTGACAGAATCCCCACGCACAACGTTTCCCCTGCAAAGATCCGTGATATTTTCCCTTTTTCCATTCCTAACAGTGTATAGATCCCCAATTCCTTTTTCCTGCGTTTTAATAAAAACTGATTTGCATACAGGATCAGGAATGCAAGCACAACAGCCACTACCACCGATAATGCAGAAAGCAGGATCCCCAGCTGGTCGGAGAGCAATTGCTTTGTCGCGTCCAGGTCTCGGAATGCGGGCTGGGACTGAATGGAATTGAATGCATAAAACATGCTCACTGAAATCATCAGCGTCAGGAAATAAATCAGATAGTCCCGTATATTTTTCCGCACATTGCGAAGGATCAATTTACCCTCTGTCACTGGTTTCACCTCCCAACACAGAAACGACCTCCATGATCTCTTCAAAAAAATCTTTCCGTGATCCTGTCCCGCGGTGGATTTCATTGAAAATCTTCCCATCCTTAATAAAAAGGATCCGGCGGCAGTAACTGGCTGTGAAAGGATCGTGCGTTACCATGAGGATCGTCGCGGAAAGCTTCTGGTTCAGTTCTTCCAGCATAGCCAGAAGCATGCGGGAAGAACGGGAGTCCAGCGCGCCGGTGGGCTCATCCGCCAGAACAAGGGCGGGATCGGTTACCATTGCGCGGGCGGCGGCTACACGCTGCTGCTGTCCGCCGGACATCTGATAGGGATAGTTTTCCAGGACCTCCGTGATGTTCAATGCTTCTGCGATCCCCTGTACCCTCTGATCGATCTCTTTTGCCTTTATTCCGGAAATAGACAGGGCAAGGGAAATATTTTCATAGGCGGTCAATGTATCCAGCAGATTAAAATCCTGAAAGATAAAGCCCAGCTTTTCCCGCCGAAAAGCCGACAGCTGTTTTCCGCGCAGAGCCGTAATGTCTTTTCCCTCAACCAGGATTCTTCCGCTGGTTACGGTATCAATCGTGGAAATACAGTTGAGCAGGGTGGTTTTTCCGCTGCCGGAAGCCCCCATGATACCGACAAATTCCCCTTTGCCGACAGACAGGGAAATCCGATTCACCGCTTTGGTAATGTTTCCTTTGTTTCCGTAATACTTTTGAATGTCACAAACCTCTAAGATCGGGGTGTTCATTATTTTGCTCCTCCTTATTTATTTGGTCAGACTCATTGTACATTCGGAGAGAAAAATGTGCCATTCGATTAGATTACATTTACATTACCAAATTGTAAGGAAATATGATCTTCATGGTTGTCCCGTGTTCGGAGCTGCCTGCCGCGGATATTTCCATATTCATTTTCCGGCATAATTTCCGGCATAAATATAACCCAATGCCTGTTGACTTTCTGAGGTTCCGTCCGTTTTTCCCGGTAAATCCTTTGTCAAAGATCCGCGGAAGATCTGCTTCGGCGATGCCGATCCCATTATCTGAGATCAAAAGGCTGCACCCATTCTCAAACGTGCTGCCCTCAAAAGTAAGGATCAGATCTCCTTTCGCGTATTTCACAGAATTGGCTATGATCTGCCCTATAATGAATACGCACCATTTCCGGTCTGCAAATACCGGAATATCCAGATTGACAAATACAGGTCTGCCGCGGACTCCGATGATCTGCTTGGAATCGCTTTTCAGCGCTTCCAGTACCAGGGTTTTCATCGTTGTCTTTTCGATCTTAAAATCTTTTTCCAAAGCGGTACTCCTCGCATAGAAAAGGGCCTGCTCTACAAAATGGTCTATTTTATTCAATTCATCATCGATGCGGATGGTAGAAATATTTTTGTCATTTTCAATGATCAGATGGGCAGAGGTGATGGGCGTTTTGACCTCATGCACCCACATTTCGATGTATTCCCTGTACTCCTGGTTAGCGGCCTGTGCTTCTGCCAGCTTATCATTCATGTATTTATCCGACAGGCGCAGGATCTGGTACAGCAATTTTCCGTCCAGGAATCCCGGTTTTTCTACAAGCTCCGCCAATAACGTCTTGTCGTCAAGCCCGTCAAATAAAGCCATGAGCCTGCAGTAATATTTCTTTTTTCTAACGTAATCCCAAAGCAGCGCCGCAAGAAAAGAACCCCCGAATAAGATTTCGATATAGAGGATAAATTCATAACGCAGCCCCATCAGCCAGAGAAGCCCCGCAGAAAAAAGAACTGCTGTCAAAAACATGACAATGGAAAACATGCGGTCCAGGATATAATCGGTCCGTTTCATACCCTGTACCCCAGTCCGCGTTTTGTTTCCAGATAATCGGGCGCCCCGATCTCCGATAATTTTTTACGCAGACGCACAATATTGACATTCAGCGTATTTTCATCTATAAATTCCTCGCTCTGCCATAATTCATCTATGATCGCGTCGCGCGGGATCACATTCCCTTTGTTTACGATCAGCAGGCGCAAGATCCCAAGTTCATTTTTCGTCAGGTCGATCTCCTGATCTCCATAAGCTGCCGCAGCCTTTAAGAGATTGAGCGTCAGCCCTTTATGAGTCAGGACTGCATTCGCCTGCGCTTCATAAGTTCTTTTTAACAGCTTCTGGATACGCGCGGTCAGTACCTGCGCGTGATAAGGCTTTGATATAAAATCGTCCGCGCCGATGTTCAGGCTCATCAGTTCATCCAGGTCCGTATTTCTGCTCGTCAGGACGATGATCGGGATATCCGACTTCTCCCGGATCTCACGGCATATAGTATAACCGTCCTGGCATGGCAGATTGATATCCAGCAGCACCAGGTCTGCTTCCGCTTTCAAAATATGCTCTGTGATACGTGCAAAATCAGTGCTGCTTTCGCAGGCATAACCATATTTCTGCAACAGAACGGACAGTTCTCTGCGGATCTCTGCTTCGTCTTCAACAATAAATATTTTCACTTTGTATTTTCCTCCTATACTCCGCTGTAAAAGAAGCTGCCCTATGGGCAGCTCCCTATATCTATTTCGCCTGTGCCATTGAGAATAACGCGTCTTGTAAAAGTTTAGAAAAATTGATATTATTTTTTTCAGCAAAAGTATTCAGCCACGCAGGAATTGTAAGGTTTTTTCTTACAGCTTTTTCACCATATTTTTCTTCATAGGCATCAATGTCTAATAATAACATATTTAACATACACCCGTCTTCAACAGTTATTTCAGAGTAGTCGGAAGCCCGCGGGATTTGCTCCCCATCTTCAAGCTCTCCTAATATCCAGCCACTGGCTGCGTCAATCCCCATTTCAATAGCCTGCTCCAAATTCTTTCCCTCTGTTACGCAACCAGGTAAATCCGGAAATTCTACCACATACCCACCGCTTTGATCTGTAAAAGGCTTAAATACAGCCGGATAAATTACTTTCAATATATTCCCCTCCATGCTCTGGAATTGTAACTTTTCCAGGCTCTCTGTTTATTTGATCCTATTATAATGCGTATTATGCGCATTGTCAATTATTCTATTCTTTAGAAAATTCTATAAAAGTATATCTATTGGGAGGGTTCCGCGCCATCTACCGGGGGGATGGTGGTCACAGATCTGCGGGGGCATACGATACGGAATCTTTTTAAGAAAGATTGTATAAATATGGAGCCGCTCCCACCTTTAAATTGGGTGGGAGCGGCTTAAAATCCCCTGCATTACGTTCATCCGTACCGCAATGCTGCGCTGAACCAGCGGACTGTTTATCTGTGCATCGTACCCGTGAAATGCCCCCGGAATCAGATTTGTCTCTACTCTGATCCCCGACTGTTTCATCCTTTCCCCGTACTCCAGCGCTTCATCTCTAAGCGTATCCATCTCCAACGCTTCGATATACGTCGGCGGCATACCGGAAAAATCATGTTCCAAAAAAGGCACCGCATATTTATCAGCAGTTTCCACACCTTTCAGATAAAGATTCCACATATGCCGATTTGCGCTCTTTGACCACACTGCATCCCAATATTCGTCCATAGACGTATGCCGCATGGATGAATCCAGCACCGGGTAAATCAACATCTGAGTCCTTGGAAAAATTTTTTTATCATCCCTGCATCTTAAAGCGATCGCCGCTGCCAGACAACCTCCTGCGCTGTCCCCATAAAGTATCATCTGTTTCGGATCAATCCGGAGCACATTTGCCAGCTCCACAATTTCCAGGAGTGCGTCCCAGCAGTCCTGGAAAGGAGTTGGATACGGCGTTTTCAAAGCTAAACGGTATTCAGGGATAAAAATCCTCACAGGAATATGCTTTACATATTCCTGTGCCATCCGAAGCATCATTTCCTGAATAGGAAAAAGAAACCCTCCGCCGTGATAATAAATTACGGCAGGCAGAATATTTCTATTGTTTTCCGGTTCTATGACATAGCAGGAAATCATCTCTCCATCTGACATTCGAAGATCAATACTCCTTTTTGAGACTCCCTTTTCCGGCAAAAATCTCCTCGCCTTTTTGGCTTCTGCCAACGCCCAAATATTCATGATCCATTGTACAGCTTTCTTTTCAAAGTCAATGTTTCCAAAGTGGAAAGGAGCCTTGAGTTCCTCACTATATGCGTATTTCATAGTCCGCTTTGCCCCCTGTCATTTTATAGGATGTGCCGTCCGGAAGTATGACCTCGGCCGGAATCTGTTCCGGCACTTCCACGTGCAACCGAAAAAATCCATCCTTCTTTTTCCATTCGGAAACAATTCTTCCTTGAATACTTTCATACGAGCAAGCCGCATATTCCATTGTACCTCCCGGAATCGGCCGGATACGGATTCTGGTAAATCCCGGCGCTGCAGGAGTAATCCCTGCACAAGTAGAAAACAGCCATGCCACCGCTGCTCCAGGCGCAAAATGGTTATGAGAATCGACCGGCTTTCCGGTTTCATCTATGCCGCCCCAATTCTCCCACGTTGTTGTGGCTCCCTTTGTAACCGCATACAGCCATCCCGGCTGTTTTGTATTTTCCAGCATCCGATATGCCGTTTCTGTATATCCGTTTTCTGTCAGTACCTGAAGTAAAGTCCATGTCGTAAGAAATCCAGTACCGATCCGGTACTCATTTGCCTCACACAGAGCGTTTAATTGTGCAGCCGCCTGCTCCTTTTCTTTTCCGCTGAGCAGATGCATGGACAGAGGCCGTACATACCGGCAATGGCGCTTTGACCTGATCCTGCCGTGAGGCACAAATTCTTCATGATATACCCGATAAAGCTGCTTTGCTAATTCCCGGTATTTGCTGTAATCCTCATCCTTTTCCAGAATACGTGCCATCTGTGCAAGCTGTTTCGCTGTCTGATAGAACCATGCCGTTGTCACCTCCGTATCCGGAAAAAACAAGTCTTTAATATAATCCTTGTACATCGGCCTTCCCGGCTCTAACCATTCTCCGTAATGAAAACCGGTCTCTACAATATAATCCCTGTTTTTCCGGCGTTTGAAGAAAAAGAATGGATTTTTTTCCTTTGCCCGCTCCACGTTAAAATCCACATATCGGCGGACACAGTCATAGACATCCTCCAGATCTTCCTTATAACCATAAAATTTATACAAATTCATTGTAATATTGCAGATGGCATTCGACCAGCCAAGGCAGCCTCTCTGACGCTTCTTTTTCCCCGCCCCCGGTACGACAAACGGAAGGTTCCCGTCTTCACTCTGCTCTGCCTTATAATCCTGAAACCACTTTTTCAAAAATGCCCTGGGATTGCTGAGGTAGCAGGCTGTTTCACTGAATACGGACATGTCTGCCGTCCAGCCGCTCCTTTCTCGGGTAGGACAGTCCGCCGGAATATCCACAAAATTCCCCTTCTGACTCCATCTCACATTCTCCACCAGGCGGTTGACAAGCGGATTGGAACAGGTAAATGTACCTGTAAACGGAATATCCGAATATACGGCGACCCCGGTAAAGTTCTCCGGTTTGATGTCCTCCGGCCAATTTTCAACCAGCACATACCGAAATCCGCTGATCAAAAACTCCGGCTCGTATTCCTGCATCCCATCCCGCAGGATATATTCCAGCTTCTGTCCCACTTCACCGCTGATGCTTGCCGCTCCCTCAGCAATGAGATTCTTCAATGTAAAATTGCCCTGTTCATCCAGGCATTCGCCCATCGTGAGGGACACTTTATGACCGGCCTTTCCTTTGACACGGAAACGCACATGCCCGCCGAAATTCTGTCCCATATCCAGAACTGTATTTCCATCCGGAGTATGCAGCACTGACGGCGTAAACTGCTCATGCTCCAAGACCAGTTCCCCTTCCTGTGGAATTACGCTTCCACTGTAAAATGAGATTTTTCCTTTGTGCCACCCGGCATCTGAATGCTCTTCTTCTGAATATCCGGGCAAATTCCATCCTGCAAGTTCTTTCCGGGCATCTGCGCGCTCAATCGTTTTCAGATTGTTTTCCCGGAGCATCCCTTCCTGTGAAATACTCCAGGAATCATCTGTCGCAAATCGCTCCGATGTACCATCTTTGTACTCTACAGTAAACAGGCAGCAAAATTTTGTTTTTGTACCATAAGCATTGCGGACGCTTCCAATATCAATACAGCCTCTATACCAGCCGTCACCCACGATGGCGGCTATCACATTTTCCCCCGGCTCCAGTTCATCCGTTACATCATATGCCTGATACTGCACACGGTAACCATAATCCGTATAGCCTGGTGCCAGCCTCTGCCTCCCAAGACGTTTTCCATTGATAAATCCTGTATAGATTCCAAGTGCCGTCATGATGATTTCGGCCTTTTTTATCGGCCGTTCCAAAAAAATACTTTTACGCACATATGCCGCAGGCTGTTCCAGTGCCGGGTCAATCTCGCCTTCCAGCTCTATAAAATATCGGTTCAACTCATCCATGTTTTCTCTCCTCAAGCCCTTTTCTTACTTCTTTCATCTCCGGATCTACGTTACACATATATAAAGAGATTGTCACAAAGATATTTAATACCAGCGGAACAAAAGCGACAGCATACCGCTCAAAGGCAATCGTATATGCAGACTGCGCGGCTCCCGCTGCAGCTGCTGCCCCGTCATAGTTTGCCATAGTCAGGATCAGCCCTGTAACCGCAGAGCCGAGCCCAAGTCCGATTTTGTTGCAAAAGCTCGTCGCACTCATCATAATACCTGATGCATTGGTCTTATATTTGTATTCCCCATAATCACAGATGTTTGCAACACGCGCAGTAAAACAAGCCGCAAATGTAGCACCCATAATACCGCAGATAATGATCCCCGCAAAATATAATCCCACATTGGTCGTCAATAGCGCAATTGCCTCAATTATGATGCCTGCCATATATCCAATCCGCCCGTAGACCAGAGTTTTATGGTGTCCCAGCTTCTTTGCCGCGGCTACTGCCGCAGGAAGTCCTATGATCGTAGGCAATAGCAATGCCAGCGTGACAAGCGCATACAGCCCTGCATTTCCAAAAATATCCCTGCAAAAATAAATTCCAAGCCCTGTAGTAATTCCGTTGATCAGGTTAATCAAAAGGCCTGCCAGAACTGCATGAACATAATATTTGTTTTGGATCATGCTTTTCAGAATGACTTTCATGGATACCTTCGCTTCTTCTTTTTGTACCCGGCCCGGCTGGATTTCCTGAAGCCTTGCAAACGAGAACAGACCAAAGGCCAGAACCAGGATTCCATAGATCAACATCGTCTTATCATATCCACCTTGTGTATAGCCAAGCTTTCCGAGTAAAATTGTTGTTACAGTGGTTGCCACCAGGCCGCCGATGTAGACTCCTGCCATATTAGAGGCCCCCAGCTTATTTCTCTTTTGAGAATCATTGGTCAAATATATAATCATCGTATTGGAGGATACCCCTTGTATGGTTCCGAACACAGTCATTACCAGAAAATAAGTGATAGCCAGCCATACCACCTTTGCACCGTTTCCCCAATTCCCCGGTGCATGAAAAACTGCCACCAGTGTCACAGTAAGGCCAATCGTTCCTACCAGCAGCCAGGGCCTTGCCTTTCCCCACCTGCTGTTTGTTTTGTCGATCACACGCCCCATCAGCAGGTCGCTGATCCCGTCTGTAAAACGCATCACCAGTACCACAGTCCCTACCGCTCCTGCTGACACCAG
The DNA here is from genome assembly GCA_949893755.1 of uncultured Lachnospiraceae bacterium. GTDB lineage: Bacteria > Bacillota > Clostridia > Lachnospirales > Lachnospiraceae > Schaedlerella. Next base: position 15,453 of record CATLCV010000036.1, read on the forward strand.
TGCTACATCCGTATAATACGCCGATAAAAACGAACTCAGTAAATATTGCGGCAAAATGTAAACCAGGGCCGAGCAGGCGTATGCAAAATAATCCAACGCTCCTAAATTTCTTTTCTGTTTCATCTTTTTTCTCCTTTTTTCGCCTTTTTTTCTTGATAATAAACTATACACAAGGTAAAATATATATAGGTTCATTCATAAAAATATAATTTTCGTATCAAATATTTTACAGTGCTTTACAGGAGATGGACATGAGCGTACATTATCAGGAGCTGCCATTCTATACTATAAAGGATTCCTTTGACAACCATAATAAGAAAATCCGCTATAAACGTTTGACCAGGGATTTCAGCCAGGAACAGATCTCTACCCTGCAGAAATTTCACCTTGGTTCCTTCCGCCTTTCCGGCACGAATCACCTGATGCCGGAGTTTATCATCACTGAGGCTACAAAAAAACATTTATTTTATCCTCAGGGTTTTTGTATCATGGAGGCTGACGCTTCCTACTACACTGACCGGAGCGGCCTGGATTCTTATGAGCTCCGTTATACGTTAAGCGGCCGAGGAGTATTGGAATACCGGGGACAGACATATGTCATGAATGCTGGAACCGGATTTTGGATTGACTGCCGCGAGCCGCATCGCTATTATAGCGACCATTCCGACTGGATCTGTACGATTTTTCATATCAATGGCACAATGGCGGCAGCTTTATTTCATCAGTATTCCTCTGATGGAAATGTCTTGTTTTCCGCCAATTCCTGTCCGAACTTTGAAATGCTGCAGTTCCAGGTACTAAAAAGCTCACAGAAGATCATGCCCTATTATGAGTATAAGCTTTCCTGTCTGATCGACATTTTGCTCACAGAACTGCTGACCTCAAAAGAGAGCAGCTTTCAATCTGACTCTGAAAATGAAATCATACCTGATATCATCAGTTATATTCAGGATCATTATACGGAAGACCTTACACTGGAACAGCTGATGCACCGTTTTGGAATCAGCCGTTCTTCCCTTTGTGCAGGATTTAAAAAATATACCGGATTTACTATCAAAAAATATATCCTGACTCTGAGGTTCCACCACGCAAAAAGACTGCTCCACAACAGCATCCTTAGTATAGAAGCTGTTGCAGAACAGTCCGGTTTTCATGATACTGCACACTTTGTACAGATGTTTAAAAAGAATGTGGGAATGACACCACTGCAATATAGGAAACAGATATGAGTACCATCAAATCCTCTCCTATCGGGCGATCATCCGTATGAATATTTTAAAAATAAACTACCGGATTGTAAACCGCCTCCGGCATATCTCCATAAAAAATTGAAAGCATTGCAGGCTCCTTTTATCTCAGCACAATCTTTTCCATCCTGGAAAGAATTGCTGAACTGATTTTTTCGGTCAAATAATTTTCATTTAATTGTCTTTTGGAATACGCCAGATAGCTCCCTTTCGTTTTTTCAATCAGCAAATCTGTAAAATATCGCTCCCAGCTAAAATAATCTTTACTCTCAATATAGTCATAGGGCGTATTCAAAATCTCTCTGATCTCATTATCCTCCCAAATGTCAGATGACAATATGAGCCACTCAAAGGATTCGGGCAGATAAAGCGCAAAGTTTTGTCTTTCAGTCATTAACTGCATGACTCTTTCCATTTCCGGCCCAAAGGCAGCACCGTCAGCGATCACAAGTATTTTTTTATCTTTCCGATTTTTCAACAGCCGGAAAATATTTGATTTTCCATCTGCCGAACTACACTCCAAATCCTGATCACAACATACGGAATGAAAAAATTGATAGCCTGAATTACTGTCTTCCGTGATGACCATTTCCGGATTCACTTCTGCTTTCGTCACATCCGTTCCATAGATCCTGTAAAATTCATGATAACTCTGTTTTAATGTCCCGTATTTTCCGGATGTACGGATGCCGTATATTTCTTCTACTCCATATGGAAGCGCCGAAAGTGCTTCACGAGATACGATCACGTAATAATTGTCCGTCTTTTGTATCTCTTTCGCGAAATCAGCCGACCGTACAAATTCATTTCCCTCATCAATAAATACGATGCTGTCCTGCATCCCGGTAAGCTGCTCTTTCCACAATTCGCCTGACAGCACATGGCAGGTTTTATCACAGATCAATTCCACCGGACTTCCGGAAGGATGGTTGACCGCTTCCTGGATCATGTCAACGAGCGTTGTTTTTCCCGTTGCGCTGTCCCCGCGGATGATCGTAAGATTCCGTCTTACTTCAAAATCATAACGCAGCCGTTTTGAGTAAACAACCACTCTGTGTACTCCCCGCATATCTGCCGCCCCCTTAAACAAATTCACCGGCAATCGGCACCAGTTCTTTCGTTGAATGCACGATCTGGCCAGTATTTAATATCCGGATCGTAAAAGGCTCATTTCCAAACCGCATCAGATGGCGCAGATTGATCGTCCGGTCTTCCTTCTCCGCTATTTTCAGCAACCACCGCGCGCAATTGTCGCCGCATGTAGAAGCATTAAAAATCTTCGAGGTATGGAACTTCACAAGAATCAGTGTTTTCACGCCGCCGGAAAGCCCCAGCGGAGGAATTTTCCCCAGAACAGGGCTGTCGATCACGCCGCTGTCCAATACGGTTGATTTGTCCACATCCAGGATCATTTCCCTGACAAACGTGTCTGTGATCCATTCATCTTCATAATCGTATTTAAAGTATGAGGCAGTATTATACACCGCCTCCGGCATATCTCCATAAAAAATTGAAAGCATTACAGGCTCCTTTCATCAGCAGATCACTTCGATATTATTATATACAAAAGCGGAGCCTGTTACAAGACGTTTTCAATCCTATGTTAGGATTGCTATACCAGACTGCAAAAAAGCAAGTTATTTTTGCACAGCTCCCGGCTTTTGGTACGTCACAACCGGTTTTCCCTCCTGATCCAGAAGAGGTGTAAATCCCCCTGCGTTTCCGCTTCTGCGAAACACATAATTTACCCCTGTTTCTGCGTCAACCCAGATCTCAACCACCTCAATGGTACCCTGACTGTAAATTTTCTGAAAACGGTTCATCATAATTCCTCCAATTCTTTTTTTAATCACCGATCAGCCTTGCCGCCCCCTCGGCAGCCAAAACCTGATACTCTGACAAATTTCCAACCGGATCGGTGCATTTCCCGAAGATACTCCTGTTCTTTTTCGTATTCATACAATGTAAAAAATCTGAATGCTTTTTTTGTGTCCACTTACATTTCCTCCTGTGCGATCCGATACAAACGTTCAATACGTCTCAATTCGATCTGCAGCACCTCTGATCCCAAATCGGTGATCTGATAGATTTTTCGTTTATCCTCTTCCCGGATAAATTGAATCAGACCGTCCTTTTCCATTTTTGATAAGCTTCCGTACATGGTACCGGGAGCAAGCCGTATCTCGCCGTCTGTCAGCTTTTCAACGGTCCGGATGATCCCATAGCCATGATTCGGCTGTTTCAGACACCGTAAAATATAAAAGGCTGTTTCCGTCATGGGAACATAGACTTTCTTTATATGCTGGTTCACTCTCACGATCCTCCTCTCTGTTTTACTGCGATGTATCGAACTGCTATATAGTATATCGCACTTCGATATACTTGTCAAACGGTATTATTTATGCAGATACACTTCTAAATCATACCGGCAGCATCAGCTGTTTTTTTACATCTTGGTTACAACTTGTTGATGACTTGATTACATCTCCTCCTGTATAATAAACCCAGCAAGAAACGAGAAACACTTTTTTGTAAAACTGATGATATATGGAGGTACAACTGCTATGAAACGAAAATCATTGATTTCTCTGCTGCTCTGCGGCGCACTGCTCTCCGGAATGTCCTGGGGATGTGCAAAGACACCGGACAATCCCATCGTCCGTGAAAAAAAAGGACCGAGCCTGGAGAATTATGAGGAAGCACAACCTGTAGAATCCTCTTCCAGAGAGGAAAACGCGCTGGCCGAGCACCTCCAGGTGCCAGAGCTTTATGAAGCCGCGGCAGCCAGCGCTGACAACAGCATTCAGGTCACCTGCGAAGCACAGGTAAGTGTCCCGGATGTGGCCGGGATCCCGATCTACAAGGTCAGCCAAAAGCCTTTGGACGAAGCATGGATCTCCCAGGTAACGGAAACATTTTTCGGGGATGCCCCCATCATCTATGACGGAGATACTTATTTTCAGATTACCAAAGCGCAGGCTCTGGAACAGCTGAATAAATATAAAGCCTTTGAAGCCGAAGGCAATCTGGATCCCTACGGAGCCATTGCCTATGCCAGAGAGCAGGGATGGGAGAATCCGGAGCAATATTTCAACCTGCAGGAACTCATTTCTTATTATGAAAAGATTTATGATGCCGCACCGGAAGCAGCCGAAAAAAAGGAGGTCACTCCTGTCCTGACCGAAGAGGGCGGGGAATCCTCTTCCAAATACTTCGCCGGCGCGGTGGAGCTGGATGGGCATGCCTATCGTTATCGGATCCGGGCAAACGGTACAGACCCTATGGATATCAAAATCTCCCGGTTTGGGGCTGACCTGGCCTCGCCGGAATGGGAGATGTCCCATTATGATTACAGGATGGAGGATAACTCCCTGCCCATCGAAGAAAAGGTGCCGTCCCGTGAAGAGGCAGAAGAAATGGCCGGGATCACTGCGGAACAGGCCGTAGAGCTTGCAGACCGGTATATGGAAAAGCTGGGACTTACGGATTTCTCCGCAAAAAATACTGCGCTGAGCCTGTGTAAATTCCGCACAGACGGTCCTGCTGTGAATCACATCCCTTACTCAGAAGCAGGCTATACCATCACCTATACGAGGGATGTGGGCGGAATCCCAATCACAAATGAACTCATTCCGGGCGGTTCCCTCCCCGATATGGACAGTACCCTGGAACCCTGGAGATATGAAAAGGTAAGCTTCTGTGTGAACAAAGACGGGCTGCAGGAGGTGAAGATCCTGAACCTCTATCAGCTGGAATACCAGCAGATGGACAATGTAACACTGCTTTCTTTTCCCGAGATTGCAGAGATCTTTGAGCAGATGATCCTGATCAAATATGCGGACTGGGTGACTCCCGGCGGATACATCAAGCTGGATATCACAAATGCGGCGCTGGGGTATACAAGGATCTATGATCCGGGTACGGATCATACCAGCGGCATTCTGGTTCCGGTCTGGGATTTCTTCGGGACCGAGGAACGGCTGCAGGTTGACGCGGAATATGGAGACAGCCACACAAAAGGAGGTTCCCCTGACAGCAGCTTTCTGACCATCAACGCCGCAAACGGAACCATAGTGGACCGCAGCCTGGGGTTTTGAGCCATGAAGCTTGTAACGGCGGCAGTCCGATATCAGTTCCTTGGTTTTTTCAAGAATCCCAGAGTCATCCTGACTTTCCTGCTCAGTATCGTGCTCTGTTTTCTGCTGAGCGGATGCGTGATGGAGATCATCGGGCATTTTCATACCAGCATCCAGGCCGCGGAGCCGTTCCTCTGGACCTTCGGGGACGCCACCGCACTGCTGCTGGTGTCCCTGCTCCTGATCTTCCTGTTTTCGGACCTTCCGAAGCTGAACGCGTTTACCCCCTTTTACCTGATGCGGATGACGAAGAAAACGTGGCTGGCCGCGCAGTTTTTGTATATTGTCTGCTGCACCATGCTGTATATCTTCTTTATCGGAGCCGCCACAACGGTACTCTGCATGAAGCACGCCTTTCCCGGGAATCTGTGGAGCGAGACTGCCGCGCTCCTGGGCTATTCCAGCGTAGGAAAAAAGATGCAGATTCCTTCTACCGTGAAGGTCATGGAAAGTGTCAGCCCCTACGGCTGCATGCTGCAGGTCCTGCTTCTGATGCTGGGGTACAGCCTGACGCTTGGATTTCTGATCCTTCTCGGGAACCTGCTCCTCGGGAAAAAATATGGAATGCTTCTGGGGATTGCCTACAGCCTGTACGGATTTCTGTTGGATCCCAATGTGCTGGGTGCTCTGATGGGACTGGAGGATCATGAAATGTACCGGGTCCGCAGCATCGTAGGCTGGATCAGCCCTCTCAACCAGGCGGTCTACGGGATGCACGATTTTGGATATGACAATCTGCCTTCCATATGGCAGTCCCTGGGGCTGTTCGGGCTGCTGCTCCTGGCCGCGGTATCTCTCTCCTGCCGGGCGCTCTCCCGATATAATTTTACATTTCTTGGGAATTAAAAAGGACTTTACAATGGATCTGAAACGGATACTGACAGACAAAAAATTTTATTTCGCGGTGCTGCTGGCATTTGCGGCAATCCTGATCGGTACTTCCTGGGCGGACCTCAAACCGGATGCGGAAGCTCCGGCGCCTTTTTCCTGCGGGACCTTTTTGCTGACACTGGAAAAGGCCCTGCAGTCAAGAACCGTGCTTTTTCTCATACCCATCACGGCGGTTCTGCCCTGCGGAGATCTATATCTGCGGGAACAGCAGCGGCATTTTCTGAGATTCCTGCTCCTGCGCCGGACCAAAAAGGAATACTGCAGGGACCGGATTTTCACCACCGCCCTCTCCGGCGCAATGGTCTGGCTGGCGGCGGTATTTCTGGGAGTTTTATTTTTCTTCCTCCTGTTATATTCCCGGGAGGCACTCTGGAACTATCCGAAAGAAACAGTCCTAAAGCTCCTGTGCACCGTGGGACGGATCTGTCTGGTGTCCTCCGCGCTTGCCAGCCTGAGCGCATGCTTCGGTGTCTTAAGCGGCTCCGTCTATCTGGCGCTGGGGCTTCCGTTTATCCTGTATTCTTTCGGAATGATCCTGAGAGAACGTTATCTGAATGTCCTGTTCTGCATCGACCCGGCCGAATGGATCCGGGCGGAACAGAACTGGGGAAGCGGCGGACGCTCCCTGTGGCTCTTTCTTTTGCTGCTCGCGCTCAGCGCCGCCCTGCTCCATCAGATGATCCTGGAGATCCGGATCGGTACAGAGGTCTGACAGCCTGCAGGCACAGATCAGGTCAGACAGATCGGCGGCCTGCTCTTTCAGAATAATAATGAAAGGAACACATGCATGATGAATATGGATTATTATATTGAACTTACGAACGTCCGGAAATGCTTCCAGGGTGAGGACGTATTAAAGGAATTGAATTTCTGTGTGGAACGCGGCAGTGCATACGGGATTGCCGGCAACAACGGCTCCGGCAAGACCGTGCTGATGAAATGTATCTGCGGATTTCTCCCTGTCACCCAGGGTCTTGTCCGTGTGGGCGGAAAATACATCGGCAGGGAGGTGGATTTTCCCCAGAGCCTGGGGGCGATCATCGAGACACCCGGGTTCCTGGATCACTTAAGCGGCAGGCGCAACCTGCAAATCCTTGCCGACCTGCGGGGGCGGCTGACCGGAAGGGACATCACGGTGGCTCTTCTCCGGGTCGGCTTAAATCCCGGCCTGACCCGGCCTGTAGCGAAGTATTCCCTGGGAATGCGGCAGCGGCTCGGAATTGCGCAGGCCATCATGGAGGATCCGGAGCTTTTGATCCTGGATGAGCCCTTTAACGGTCTGGACAAGCAGGGCGTCCAGGAAATGCGTTCCCTGCTGCTGGAGGAAAAGGCCCGTGGCAAGACGATCCTTCTGTCCAGCCATAACAGTGAGGACCTCCGGATCCTGTGCGACCGGATTTTTGAAATGGACGCGGGAATCATGAAAGAGGTGGAAAAAACGGTATGAATATGAAACAGATCAAACAGGCAGGAGGGTGCTTCGGGATTATTGCTTTTGCCGTGCTGCTCGGAATCGGATTTCCTGACGCGAAGCAAACGACGCCTGACGGCACCGCCGTTATTTCGGAATGCGGCAGCCTGACAGCATGTTCGAATGAGAAATGTTTTTCTATGGATATGGTCCGTGATCACGGGGATCTGTCTGCGGTGGCTGATCCGGGAATACCAGCTGTGCCGCCTGATGCCGCAGCCCGCGCCGATTCCTCTTCTGTTCACAACGAAGGCAGCGCGGGTGCGGTTCCGTCTGATACAGCGCCCACGGCTCCGGAGCCCCCGGAAGAACAGGAGGAAATCATCCACCAGCCAAAACTGATCCTGGAATCCAACAGCCTGGCGGAGGAAAAAATCCAGTGCGGCAGCGAACGGGAATTTGTCACCTGCTTTCGGAACAAGAGCCGGACCGACGCCATCCTGAACCTGAGTGTCACGGTCCGTCCGGCAGACGATTCTATTTCGCTGAAAACCACCTCCTTTTATTTTGACCGGGTATGCCCCCAGGAGGCGGTCACCATCTCCACCGCAGCCTGTGTGTCTCCCTCTGCGGAGCAGAAAAAAACATCCGTCGAGTTTTCCTTTTCCTATGAGAATGAAAAAGGGATGTCCTATGAGTCCTCTGAAACCGCGTTTCTGGAATCCTTTCAGCCGGTGCAGGCATCCGTGGAGGGCTTTGACCTGGCATCAAAACTGTTTTCCATGGAGACCGTGTCCTCTCCGATCCAGGTGCGCAATATTGGACGCGCGCCCATCTACAATGCTCAGGTCACTGTCAATGCCCCCGGCCTGTTCCCCGTCGGGATCTTTTTTGCCGGGAATCTGGAAGCCGGTGCTTCCTGCGACGGTTCCATGAAGCTGTATGTGGGAAATAAGAATATGACCTCCATCAGCCACGCGGACGCAGACACAGGGCCTGACGCCTACGGCTCTGTGGCAGGCACTCTCACGCTTTCCTATGAAGACGCCTATGGACAGACTTACACTGCGGCCCAGGAGTTTACCACGTATATCCAGGAACCGGAGGTCATTGAGCTGTCTGTGGAAAAGGAGCCGGAAACCAATTCCTGGTGGCCGCCGATCCTGCTTATGACCGTGCTTTTCTTTTCCGTCATCCTGGCTGTCATGGCCTGGCGGCTGCAAAAAAGCAGGCATAAACTGGAAGATCTGTTATTGGAGGAACGAAGCTATGAACAGAGCTAAACGCCGTCCGACTTCCATCCGATACACGATTCTCTGCATCCCGCTGTTTTTCTGCGGAAGCCTGCTCGTCCTTTTTTTACTGCTTCAGCTTCTGAACGAACAGAAAAAAGAGCAGGAATCTGTTTTGATGACAGCCGCACTTCCCTCGGGGACGATCACAGAGGAATTGTTTCAAACCATCCAGGACTATCCGGGCCTGCTTTGCTGCTGGGCCGTATATGCCGCCCCGGCCCGGATCCGGATCGGCAGCTATCAGGCTTCCGCGGAAATCTGGGGCATTGACCTGTCTGCCTGGCCGCTTCGGATCACAAGCTCTGCCGGAAAAAAGCCTCTTGGCAGGGCACCGCTTCTGGTGGCTGGGCAGGATTTCTTTCAGGGGATGACGGACGGATCCGGAGCACAGATCACCCGCCGGCAGGCCCGGGTTTTTGAGGAAACAATGGGAACGCTGGAAGTGGAGATTACATTTTCTCAAGATGTTTCGGATGAAAGGAGTACTGATTTTTCTGCGGGGAATCAAGAGAGGCCGCTTCGTGCATCCACAGCGCCGTCCTCCGTATCGCCTTCTTCCTGTATGGGAGGCTTCCTTGCCCTTACGGAAGGCAGCCGGCTCTACATGGATGCGGTACAGATGAAGGAGGTGCTGAAGGATGCTCAGATTTTTTCCGGCCTGTCCCGTGTCTGCCTGGAAATCCAGGGGAAAAAGCAGGCAAAAGCGGTGGAAAAAAGTCTGACAAAGGCGGGATTCCTTGTGGAAGATTTTTCTTTTACTTCGGAAGAGCGGGAAGCAATAAAAAAAGATGCTTGATGCAAGTGAACCTGCATCTCATTGGGCGAACAGTGCGCCGCAGGCTATGCGCTGCTTGTGCGGGCAGTTTGTAGGAAAGTAAGATTGCATCTGGCCGGACGAACAGCACGCCACAGACCCGTCTGCTTTGCAGACTATACGCTGCTTGCGCAGCTCTTGTCTGTGGCTGGTGGGCGTTCCGCCCACTAGCAAGAGAAAGAAAAAATCTGCTGCAAGTAAACTTGCGCAGACCTTTTCTTTCTCTTGCTGCTGTTCTGAATCTTATTCCATATTTTTAAACAGCCGATCCCTGGAGCGGGGTTTTTTGTTTCCTTCGATCTTGGGGGGCATTGGCTTGTAGTTCATGTGGGTTCTGAGGAGCGGAAGCCGCTTATGGTGCTTCCGCAGATACAAGAGCAGTGCGCCTGTCACCACGACCATTCCGCCGGCCAGGACCTGGGAGACCGGCAGCGTGGTGCCGGGCAGGAACAGCTGGTCTGTCCGGATACCCTCGATCCAGACCCGGCCCAATCCATAACCGAAAAGGTAGAGCAGGAACAGCTCGCCCTCGTATTTTTTATGCTTCCGGTAAAAGAACAGGAAGAGCAGCACCCCGCAGCACCACAGCGATTCATATAAGAATGTGGGATGCACCTGGATATAGCTGACTCCGTCAATAACATCCATATACTGGCGCATTTCCTCTGTCACATCCCTGCTGCGCACCGCGTCCAGAGGAAGCCGCATGGCGAACAGGGAGTCGGTATAGCCCCCGAACACTTCCCGGTTGAAAAAATTTCCCCAGCGTCCAAGCATCTGCCCGTTTACCAGCGCCATGGCAACCGTGTCCAGGATCTGAGGCGCCGAAAGCCGCTTTACTTTTGCGCAGACCAGTACGGAAAGGATGGCGCCGATGATGCCTCCGTAGATCGCCAGGCCGCCCTCCCGCAGATTGAATACGCTGAGCAGGTCGTCCTTGTACATCTCCCAGGAAAATATGATGTAATAGATCCGGGCCCCCGCGATCCCGCAGATCACACCGATCATCCCCATGTCCATATAATCCTCGGGATTCTGCCGGGTCCGCTTCGCCTCCGCGGTGGCAATCGCAAAGCCGATCAAAATCGCCAGGCCGATGATCATTCCATAATATGCGATCTCAAAGCCAAAGACCGAAATGGATTTTCCCACATGCTCAAATTCGATTCCCAGATTCGGGAACGCGATACTCTCATGCATACTTCGTATACTCCTTCCAAAAAATCACCCGCTGCTTCATAAGCCGGTCCATCCGTAAAAATGCGGAGCAGATACGGCCGGGGCACCCTGCAGTGTCATGCAAGGCACCGAAAGGGCAAAAGTCCTCATACGTTAAACCTAAACAGGATGATATCCCCGTCCTGTACCACATACTCCTTGCCTTCCAGCCTGACCAGTCCCTTTTCCTTTGCGGCCGCATGGGTCCCGCAGGCCATCAGGTCGTCATAGCTCACAATCTCCGCACGGATAAATCCGCGTTCGAAGTCCGAATGGATCTTCCCAGCCGCCTGAGGCGCCTTGGTCCCTTTTTTGATGGTCCATGCGCGCACCTCCGGCTCTCCCGCCGTCAGATAGCTGATCAGCCCCAGCAGGCTGTAGCTTGCTTTTATTAGTTTTTCCAATCCTGACTCTTCTAAACCTAAATCTTCCAAAAACATTTTCTTTTCTTCGTCATCCAGCTCCGCGATCTCCTGCTCGATCTGGGCGCAGACTACAAATACCCTGCAGTCCTCCCGTTCTGCATAGTCCCGCACAGCCTGAACGCCTTCATTGGAGGCCCCGTCGTCGGGCAGATCGTCCTCGGATACATTTGCCGCAAAAATCACCGGCTTGGCAGTCAGCAGGTTATACTCCGCAAGCCAGGCCTCTTCATCCTCGTTCTCCGTCTGAAAGGTTTTCGCCAGCTTGCTCTCTTCCAGATGGGCCTTGACCCGGTTCAAAAATTCCAGTTCCTTTGCAGCTGTCTTGTCATTTCTTGACATTTTTGTGGTCTTCGCGATCCTCCGCTCCAGGATCTCCAGGTCGGAAAAGATCAGTTCCAGATTGATGGTCTCAATATCCCGCAGGGGATCGATGGAACCGTCCACATGGACGATATTGCTGTCCTCAAAGCAACGGACAACATGCACAATGGCGTCCACCTCCCGGATATTTGCCAGGAACTGATTTCCTAAGCCCTCTCCCTTGGAAGCGCCCTTCACCAGCCCCGCGATATCCACAAATTCGATGACCGCCGGCACGATCTTCCTGGTATGGTACATCTCCCCCAGGACATTCAGACGCTCATCCGGCACGGTTACCACGCCCACGTTGGGGTCGATGGTGCAGAACGGATAATTGGCTGACTCCGCTCCCGCTTTGGTCAGGGAATTAAATAACGTACTTTTTCCTACATTGGGCAAACCCACGATTCCTAATTTCATTTTTACTGTGTACCTCCTAAAAGTCCCATTTTGCTTTATTTGCCAAACAAATCCGAATGCGTCCCGGTTCTGGAAAGTTCCAAATATTCCCCATTGTAGCGATAAATCAAAATCCAGTCCGGGGAAATATGGCATTCCATAAAGCCACTATAATTCCCTTTTAAACTATGGGGCTTATGTTTTACTTCCAGCGGTTCGGGTATACGTAATTCATTGACAATATCCTTCAATAATCGCAGATTACAGCCCCTTTTCTGGCATGCTTTCAAATCTTTCTTAAATCTGCCGATATATCTTAAATCATACATCCTTCAGTCTTCCTCCAGCAGCATATTAAAAAAATCTTCTGTGGAGCCGCTGAACACTTCACCGCCTCCGTTTTCCAGTTCCTGCATAGCTGCCAGCGTTTCAGCATTTGGCGTTTCATCTTCCCCGATCACAGCCCCTTGCAGATACGCAATAACATAGCCCATTTTGTAATCTGGTACATCGTTTAACAACTGTATCGCTCTTTCTCTTTCACTCATTCTTGCGCCCTCTCTTTCTATTTTTTCCGCTATTGCCTCTTTCCATCCGCCATCTTCGGCGTATCCCGTGTCTCCATCAGGATCACCTCTCCCAGCGGGAAGGAGATCTCCACCTCGTCCTCCGCAAATTCATTGCTGACACACAGGCTGTCATGAGGGGTGAGCAGATGATGATAAAGGGGATATTTTGCCCCAAGGATATTAAAGTCCGCCACCATTCCCGCCAGCGGAAATACTGAGAAATATGGACCGTACGCCTCTTCCCGGCGAAGAGTGATCCCCCGGTCCAGCAGACGGATCTGATTATAGCTGTCCAGGATCCGGGCATCCACTCCTGCGTCCAATGCGAGATTCAAGACCTGTACATTGGCCCAGAGATGGTCCGCGCGGTTCCCGGTGGCGCCCAGGATCACCACATGCTTCCTGCCAAGCTCCAGACAGAGCCGCAGTGCGATCTCCGTGTCCGAGGCATCCTTTACCGGATTAAACTTCCGGATCGGAATCCTGGTCTCATTGCGGTAATAGGACACGACTTCCTCCGGCGTGCTGTCAAAATCCCCCACGATATAGTCCGGAAGGATCTGGTGCTCATACAAAAAGATCAGTCCGCGGTCCGCCGCAACGATAAATTCTGTCTCTTCACTTTTCAAAATCTCCAAAACAAATGCTTCCTCCAGCAGTCCCCCGCTGACGATCACCGTGCGTTTACTCATATTCTTTAAAAATCTCCATAAAGCCTGAAACATTTTCTCCAATATTGCCCCGGAATACGGAAGAACCGGACACGATCACATTTGCGCCCGCGTCCAGGACCTCCCGCACGTTGCTGTGGTATACCCCGCCGTCCACTTCCAGATCTGCCGTAAGTCCCTGGGCGTCCAGAAGCTCTCTGAGCCTGCGGATCTTATCCAGCGAATTGGGAATAAAAGCCTGTCCGCCCAGCCCCGGCTCTACCGACATGATCAAAAACAGCTCCGCCTGATCCAGATACGGCTCCAGCACATCCACCGAAGTGGCCGGCTTGATCGTGATCCCCGCCTTCCGCCCCCGGCCGTGGATCTTGTCCAGCACTGCCTGAAGATCATCGCATGCCTCATAGTGGACGTTCACGACATCCGCTCCCGCGTCGCAGAACTTGTCCACATAACGGATGGGATCCTGGATCATGAGATGCACATCCATCACCATTCCTTCAAATCCCTTCACGCACTCCAGCACCGGGATCCCGAAGGAGATATTCGGTACGAACATCCCGTCCATCACGTCAAAATGCAGGTATCCGGCCCCGCCGTCCGCACAGAGCTTCATCTGCTCTCCCAAAATCTTAAAGTCCGCCGATAAGATCGACGGCGCCAATATTCTTTTCATATCCTGCTCCTTTCCTCATCAGTCTAATATTTCCTCTTCTCCTGCAGCTCCCGGTACATCTCCACATAATTCTCATACCGTACCCTGTGGATCTCACCGTCCTCCACAGCCTCCTTCACCGCGCAGCCCGGCTCATGGACATGGCTGCATCCGTTGAACCGGCAGTGCCCTTCCAGAGGCCGGAATTCACGAAAATAGTGTTTCAGCTCTTCTTTCTCAAAATCCTGGACATACAGGGAGCTGAACCCCGGCGTGTCCATGATATAAGAGTCTTCCTCAATGTAAATGAGCTCCGAATGCCGGGTGGTATGCTTTCCTCTGGCAATCTTCCGGCTGATGCTGCCGGTCTCCATCCGTGCTTCGGGCTGCAGCAGATTGATCAGGGAAGATTTTCCCACCCCGGAAGGGCCGGCAACCGCTGTCGTCTTTCCACGCAGAACCTCCCGGATGCACTCTATATTCTCCGTTGTCAGAGCGCTTGCCAGGATCAGCGGATAGCCGCAGGGAACGTAGATCTCCCGCAATGTCCTGGCTTCCTCCGGCTTTGCAATGTCCCTTTTGTTGAAACAGAGCACCACCGGGATTTCTTTTCTTTCCATCATGACCAGAAACCGGTCCAGCAGATTAAAATGCGGCTTTGGATCTGTCACCGCGAAAATGACCAGCGCCTGGTCGATATTTGCCACAGCCGGACGGATCAGTTCATTCCTCCTGGGCAGGATGCGTTCCAGACTGCCGGTCTTCTCCGCCTCATCCAGTACCTCGATTTCCACCTCATCACCGACCAGCGGTTTGATCTTTTCCTTTCGGAAAATCCCCTTCGCCTTACACTCATAAAGGCCGGATCCTGCCACGTTAACGTAGTAGAATCCGGCAATCCCTTTCACGATCTTTCCCTTCATAAAACCCTTTCGCATCTGAAAACAGATATTTCGGAAATGTCCTGCATAAGGATCATCTCCGAAACATCCTTCCTGTTTTAATTCTCGCTGACGATCAGCCCTACCGTTCCGTCATCGTATAATGTCTGAGAGATGACATAACCGGAGATCATCGTAGTGCTGGAATCGTAACCGACGATGCTTGCCGGATATCCGTAGCTGTCCAGTATGCTCATCGCGTACCCGGCCTCCATGCCTTTGACATTCGGCATATCTCCGCTGCTGCCGCCCGGAGATGACGGACGGTCCGGATCCTTGTCGTCGTCCTTGTCTTCCTTCCCTTTGCTCACTACATATGTGACCGCTGTATTCTTGGGCACCTTCTCCCCGGCCGCAGGACTCTGGCTGATGATCTTGCCCTCTTCCACGTCGTCGCTGAACTCTTCCCCGGATACGCTTCCGGACAGCTCCATGCCCGCCAGCGTATTGGCTGCCTCTTCCTTGGTGAGACCCTTCAGCGGCGGTACCGTCACTTTATTAGAACCCTTGCTGACATACAGGATGATCTTGGTCCCTTCCACGACCTCGACGCCGCCTGCCGGCGCGGTGGTAATGACCTTGCCTGCCGGTACGTTATCGTCTTCCTTCTGCTCCACGTCCACCACGAAGCCGCTGTTGGTCATCACGTTCCTGGCCGCTGCCTCATCCTGGCCTGCCACCTCAGGCACCTTCTTCTTCTCAACCGCCTTGCCCAGGCTGACCACGACCTTGATCTCCGTATTGACATCCACCTTCTGATCCGCCTCCGGCGTCTGGCTGATGATCTGACCCCGCTCAAACTCATCGGACTGTTTCCTGTCTTCCACGCCGTAGCCAAGTCCCTCTCCGGACAGCGCGTCCTTTGCTTCCGCCTCAGTCAGGCCGATCACATAAGGCACGCTGACCTGCTTCGTCTCTTCCTCTTCCTTGATGGGACTGTCTACGGAAAACTTATCGAAAAATCCTTCAGACCTGACGATCATAAAGATCACGACAGCCGCAATGATGATGATCGCCAGCGTCACAACCACCTTCAGAACGCTGCTTACAACCGATCCGCTGTCGCCGTTTCCACGGCTTCGCTCATAATCATCCTCATAGTCGTCGTATTCCTCGTCGCCGTAACCGTCATCTCCGTATCCGTCGTCATAATCCTCTTCATCCTCGTAGTAATCCTGCTGGTAATTATTCCTGTTCTGGACTCGTCTCTGGTCTTCATCTGACATCATGATCGTCTCATCACCTCCAGGTATATATTCCGGGTTATTCACAAAGTCCCCTTCCGGGTCTACCAGGGAACGCTTCAGGTCCAGGATCAGCTCCTGGCAGTTCTGATACCGGCGTTCCGGATTCTTTTGTGTACACTTTAAGATAATACATTCCAGGCTGTAGGGAATCTCCGGCACTTCCTTTACAGGCGAAGGGATCTCCTCCTGCAGATGCTTGATCGCCACGGATACCGTGGAATCCCCGTCAAAGGGCACATGTCCGGTGATCATCTCATACATCGTGATCCCGGCGGAATAGATGTCGCTCTTCTCATCCACATTGCCGCCCTTGGCGTGCTCCGGCGAAGTATAATGCACCGAGCCCATCACATTCGTACTGATCGTCTGGGTCGAGGTGGTAGCCCGGGCAATACCGAAATCCGTCACCTTCACCTTGCCGTCTATGGAAATGATGATATTCTGGGGCTTGATATCCCGATGGATAATGTGCTGGTCGTGGGCCGCCTGGATCCCGGTCGCCATCTGGATGGAGATACTGATGGTCTCGTTTGCCGAAAGCTGTCCTTTTTTCTCAATATAATCTTTCAGCGTAATGCCTTCCACCAGCTCCATGACCATATAGTACAGGCCCCGGTCCTGTCCCACATCATACACATTCACCACATTGGGATGCATCAGTCCGGCCGCCGCCTGCGCCTCGCTTAAGAACTTCTGGATAAAGATCTCGTCCGAGCGGTAATCACTCTTGAGCACCTTTACCGCCACAAAGCGGTTCAGCTTGTGATCCTTCCCTTTATATACATCCGCCATGCCCCCGGAGCCGACCCGCTCCAGGATCTCATAGCGTTTTCCCAAAAAGATTCCTTCCTTTAACATATAGTCACCTCATCCGTAAACGGTTCTGTCAGCACGACTCCGATATTGTCGGTACCACCGTTTTCTTTTGCCGCTGCTACAAGGGATGTGCCTGCTTCCACGATATCCCGTCCCCCCTGCACAATATGGAATAATTCCTCATCCTCTACCATATTGCTGAGTCCGTCCGTACACATCAGTATGATGTCTCCTTTTTTCAGACGATGCTCGTAAAAATCCACATCTACCGTATCCTTTGCGCCGATCGCGCGGGTGATGATATTCTTATCCGGATGGTGCTTCGCCTCCTCCGGCTTGATCCCTCCGAGACGCACCATTTCTTCCACCAGGGAATGATCCTTGGTCAGCTGGGTGATGCCCTGGTTGATGAGATACAGCCGGCTGTCGCCCACATTTGCAAAATACATCATCTGCCGGACGATCGTCGCCACCACGACCGTCGTTCCCATTCCCTTGAGATGGGGGTCCTGGGACGCCTTTTTGATGATCTCCTGATTTGCCTTTTTGATCGCGGAGACGAGAGCCTTTTCCACATCTTCTTCCCGGCTCTGTCCCAGTTCCCTTTTCAGCACCTCTACCGTATACTTTGAGGCGTAATCTCCGGCTTGATGGCCTCCCATTCCATCCGCCACCACAAACAGATTCGGAAGAG
>CATLCV010000037.1 GCA_949893755.1 uncultured Lachnospiraceae bacterium
ACTGCCGGACAGCGAAATGCTCCGGGTCTTTTTCTTCCAGCCGTTCAAACATGAGGTCAACCGGGCTTTGAAATTCCGGGTCGTCCTCGCGGGCTTCGCTGGCGTTTATCATTTCAAGCAGCGTCGTAAAGTTCCTTTCTTCCTCTGGGGCTTCATAGTGGATATAGCCGATAAGGGCGCAGTAGAAAAGCCGTTCCGACTTCACCCAAAAATCCTCCCCGGATTTCTCCCCGTCGCCTTTGGTGTTGGCGATTATGGTATTCACCAGCTTCAAAATGTCCTTTTCACTCCGCAGATAGGCAAAGGGATTGTACTTCATGGATTTTTTGAAGTTAATCGTATTCAGCACTTTGATACGGTATTTGTACCTCTGTAACATTTTTCCTGTTTCCAAAATCAGTGTTCCTTTCGGGTCAGTAACGATATATGAAGTTGGAAAATCTTTTGAGCTGCACTGCATAAGCGACGGTTTCACAAAGAACCGGGTTTTACCGCTGCCGGAGCCGCCGATCACAAGGATATTTTTGTTCCTCGCATATTTCGGCTGCTTCGGGCGGCTGTTCATGGTGAGCCGTTCCGTCTGTGTTAAGGGGATATTGTTTTCAAATACCGGGTCGGTGTAGGGCTTAATATCGTCGGCATTTCCCCAGCGGGCGGAACCGTACTCAATGCCTTTGCGGTATTTCTTCGCGTTCTTGCCTTTCATGTAAACGGCAAGCCGGATAATCACCGCGCCCACAATGCCGATCAGTAAGTCGGCGGGGTGGAAGCTGGGGGCAGCGGAAGCAAAGGCAGCGGTGAAGCCCTCCCCCAAGTGTAAGATTTTTTGGCTTGCGTCCATGCCGGGGGAAAGCCGGACAGCCGCGCCCACCTTGTCAAACAGGTACACAAAGAGCAGATAGGGCGCGTTTAGGATAAGCAGCTTCTTTACTTCCGGCTTCATAGCGATACCTCCCTGTCCTTGTGTTTGGTCTGCTGGCGGCTGGCGTTCAGCTCCTTTGCCTTTTCCCGGAAAGCCGCTAATGCCTTTCGGATTGAGGGCTTTTTGTCCTGTGTCAGCTTCTTTGCGGAAAACTCCTTGAAAGCGGCGGTCAATGCGTCTGCGTCCCTGCCCTTGAAGAATACAAGATAGCGAGGCGGGGTTTCCGTACTGTCTTTTTTCAGCGCAAAGTCGATACCGTATTTTTTGGCGGTACTCTCAAATGCCTTGATATTTTCTTTTGTGATCTCAATGTTGGAAACGCCTGTGTTCTGCTTCATAAGCTGCTTTAGGGTCTGTTTCCCGTGGGGCTGTTTGCCGATCTGCTTCTTTGACTGTGCAAGCGCGGCTTTCATTGCCTTTTGCAGCACTTCGGCGGTCAGCTTCCCGGTCTTGATATACAGGGCAACGGTTTTCTCGTTGATCTCGTCCTGCATGGGGTCTGTCCCTCCTTTCGGGGTGTCCTATGGGGCGGCGGTCAGATACGCACCCGCAGCCCGTTAAGGTCGTCGGCTCTGATACCTACCAAGTACCATTCCTGTTTCATGTTCATTTCAATGCGGGTAGGCTTCCACTTGCCGCGGGTGAACACGTCGAAACAGTCCCCGCAATGCAGCCCGCCGTAATAGCTGGCAAGGTCAAAGCGGATGTCGTAGCGGTCTGTGCGCTCGTCAAATACCAATGCTCCCGTCATTTTCTGTGCCATAATAAAATCCTCCTTTTGTGGTTACAGGCTTTCGCCCGGTTTGAATGAATAGGGGTCGTGCGGCTCCTGTGGCGCAAGTGCGCCGCTTGCCATATCATGAGCCACAAGGGACGTGTAATAGTTGCCGATTGTGGACGGGGCATTGAAAAGCACCGCCCGTAAATACTGCTTGATGTTGCGGATTTTGGTGGTGTTCTCCCGCATACAGTCCAGCACAAAGCGGATATGTTCGCCGTCCAGCTTCATAAACTTTGCTTTCACCAGCTCGGCGGGGTAGTCGTCCCCGGCAATGCGGATCGTCTTTCTCCGGGTGCATACGGTTTCAAGCATGAGGTCAACAATTTCGTCCAGCCTGTCCCCGTCAAACTTCATATCCTGCATGAGAATGTCATAGGAGATATTGTCCTTGATGATCTCCCGGTAAATCTCAAAAGCTGTCTGTGCGTCCGATTCCTTTCGTTTCCGTTCCGGCGGCATAGCCGCTTCTCTGTCAGAGGGAGAGGGGTTAGGGGAAAGGATAGGAATGGAATGGGTACTTTGTTCATCAGTAATTCTTTTTTCTTTTTTTGGTAAGTTAGTCTTTTGTATATCTTTATTTAATTGCGTTGGATTTTCCGTCGTCGGTTTACCCGGTGTCGGATTTTCCAATATCGGGTTTCCCGGTGTTGGATTTTCCAATGTCGGGTTATCCAATCCCGGCGGGGTGTCGTCCGGCGGCTGGGGCTGCTCGTAAATGGTGTATTCAATGGCAGTCATTTTGCCCTTTGCGTCGCGCCCCTGCTGCCGCTTGATATATCCGGCTTTTTCCAGCTCCCATATGGCGGTGCGGATAGCGTCGATACTTTCCCGGTTGATCTGTGACAGCCCCGCAAGGGTGTAGTCCCAATCTTCGGGAAGTGACAGCATTTGCGACAAAAGCCCCTTTGCCTTTAAGGTCAGTTCCTTGTTGCGTAAATGGTGGTTGCTCATAACGGTATAGCCCTTGTTGCGCTCCACTCGGAAAACTGCCATAGCTTCATCACTCCTTTGGTTGTGGATTTGTTACGCGATAGAACGCCATTTTGCCGGGGTTAGGTATAAATCCCTGTCCCCGGCAAAAGTGCGCCCGCAAAGCCGCATATAGCAAGGCTCTTTTTGCCCCTACTGCGTAACATGAGGGCATAAAAAAAGCGGCGTTCCTGTTCTCCCGTGTAGGGATAGAGAAACGCCGCGTTTGCGTCGTATTCAGTTTTCATTTATTCTTTCTCAATGCTGTGTGCTGGTGGCTGGGCTGGCAGGGTTCCGGGCGGCATATCAAGGCTCTTTCCCTCAAAAGTAGTAAATTGGTAGTAAATTCAGCTTGAAATCCTGCTTGTATGCCTGTAAATCAAGGCTTTTTTGAGATAATCAACCATTTTAACAATAACAGTATACCATTATTTTGCAAAATATGTAACTACAACAAGATTGAAAGCGCAAAAAAATCATGTTAAATTTGAATCAGCATGATGTGATCCGGCTGAATATGCAGCGTTTTTTGAAAACAGAGTATTCTCTTGACACCTATGTGGAAGAGATTGAAAAAAGTGTAGTTTCGGAATTACTGATAGAATTTCCGGAATGTAAAAGGTTGAAAAGTGACAGCAGCTTAGCAGCAGCTCTTGAACAGATATTTCTTCAGACCGGAAAAGGCTTTATCTTCATTTTAGATGAATGGGAGTGTGTATTCCGGATTGCCAAGAACCGTAAAGACGCGCAGAAAAGGTATCTGGATTTCCTGCGGTCGCTTTTTAAAGACGCAGAGTATACGGAACTGGTCTATATGACCAGAATCCTGCCGATCCGGAAATACGGTGAGCACTCCGCGATCAATATTTTTGATGAATATTCCATGATTTCCCCGAAAAATCTGGGAGAATATTTTGGGTTCACGGAAGAGGAAGTACATCAGGCGTGCGGACAACGTGGCATGGATTATGCGGAAGTAAAGAAGTGGTATGACGGATACCGTGTAGGGAAGTTTCATATCTATAATCCAAAATCCGTGGCGGATGCATTGACGTGGGAGGAAATACAGAGCTACTGGACAGGAACTGAGACCTATGAAGCATATGTAACCAATTTGCGAAGCAAATTGATTGCCTGCTTGCCCGCCATTTGCGAAGCAAATTCTGAATGCGGGCAATTCCGCTTAGATGTATATATCGATATGAATTTTGACGGGCTGAAGGAAGCGGTCACCATGATGCTTGGAAATGGGCGCTGTGAGATCGATCCTTCTACCTTCCAGAACGATATGACTTCATTTCGGACAAGGGATGATGTGCTGACGCTGCTGGTTCACCTTGGTTATCTGACTTACGATCGAGAGACCAGCGAGGTTTTTATTCCCAACCAGGAGATCGCACAGGAATTTCTGCGTGCTGTAAAGGTCGGGGGATGGGATGGGGTTGTAGTGCGAAATCGTATTATGTGAATCCCATCATGGAGCTTCCCTCCGGAAAAGGATTTGCGGATGTGGTTTATCTGCCGAAGCGAAATATAGACCGGCCTGCGCTGGTTGTCGAACTGAAATGGGATAAGACGGCAGACGGTGCTCTCCGGCAGATCAAAGAGAAAAAATATGCTTCATGGGTGGAAGGCTACACGGGTGAAATCCTTTTGGTGGGGATAAATTATGATAAAGAAAAGAAGATCCATGAATGCGTGATCGAAGCCTTTACAAAAACGGATTAAAAGTGCGGGTGCTGTCGGACAAACAGCATTTTCCGACAGCCCCTTTACTCTACACCCCGATCGTATCCACCACCGTCATCTTCCGGATCTGCCCTGCCGGCCCCGCGACTGCCGCGCAGACCGATCCGATCATGATCATCACGATGACCAGCATTTCCCATACCGGGAGGCTCCATGCTTCTCCCCAGCGGGAGGTCACAAGTGCCATAAACAGCTTCCGGTTCAGCGGCAGTCCGGCGGCGCATCCCAGCAGCACTCCAAACACCGTATAGGTCAGGGCTTCGCCGGCCACCATCCGGATCACCTGGCGGACGCTCATCCCGATCGCGCGCATGGCACCGTATTCTCTGAGCCGCGCGGACACGCCCATGGAAATGCAGTTGATGATATTGAAAAAAGAGATCAGGGCGATCACTCCGAGGAATCCATAGAGGAAAACTGCCATGGAAGAGCTGGCCCCTTTGACCTCCTGGTTACTGATCCGTTTGTCGGAATACACAAAACCGCCTCCGCACGCCTGCTCGCATGCCCGTCGGATTTCCTGCACTTGTGCGCCGTCCGCATTCCGCTCCAGCTGAATGTCGATCACGGCATAACCTGATTCCCCGGTCAGCTTCTGAAAAAATTCCTCCGAGCAGATGACCATGCCTGCCGAAGCTTCCGTATTCCCGGATTTCCCGTAAGAAAACGGAACGTCTCCCAGCACGCCCACCACAGGAACCTCCTGCTCCTTTCCGCCGGCAGACACCAGGATACTGCTTCCGGGGTGCAGCGTATATTCCTCCCGGAATACGGCCAGCACTCCTTTTCCGCTGACCGCATCCTCCAGGCTGCCCTCCATCATGGATTTCTCCGCCCATTGAAACTGCTGTTCTTCATAGGAAATAACGTCCAGCGTCCTCCCGTCTTCCAGCATGGTAAGTTCCGCAAAGCTTCTCCCGAATGCCCGCTTTACTCCCGGATAGTTTGCCAGTTCCTCGTCCAGCCCAGATGGGATCTGGTTCGAGTCATCCTCTTTCGCGATATAAATATCCGGCGCCGACGGACGCAGCGGCGTGATCGCGTGATGCATAAAATCAATCGCCGTGCTGAACGAGAGGAACAAAATGATACTGAACGCAAAGGAGCCTGTCACCAGCAGAAAATTTTTCCGGCTGCCGGAGGCATGATGGATTCCCAGCGCCGTTTCGACTTTGAAAAAACGGGTATTCGCCGCGTGCTTTGCCGCCTGCACGGTGCCTGCGTTTCCGGAAACGGCAGTCAGCGGGGACACCTTTGCCGCACGCTTCGCCGGAGCCCTGGCTGCCAGAAGGACGGTGAGAAGGCCCACGAGAATCCCCGCCGCCACGCTGGGAATGCTGACTCCGAACACCGGAAGTCCTTCAAAATAGCCGGGGCTCAAAAAACGCAGCATCCCGCACAGCCCCCAGACTACCAGGATGCCTGCAGCCACACCTGCGGGAATTGCCGTCTGGCACCAACTCAGCGCTTCCCTCCTTACAAATCGGATCACCTGTCTGCCGGTGGCCCCCAGGCATCGCATCATCCCGAAAAATTCTGTCCGCCGGGCAATGTTGCTGTTCATGCTTGCAGTGATCATCAGGATCCCAGCGATCATCACAAGTACGGCCAGAACCGCCGCTACAAAATAAAACTGCATCATATAGGAATCCCGGCTCTGGAACATCAGCGCAAGCACCTGCACATTCTGCCGCGCCTCCTCCGGCTTCAGGCCGAACTGGGCGCTGATCTCGCTGATGGCTTTCTGGATATTGCACCAAGGGCGGAACTGTACATAGTAGACCTCTTCCCGGGCCGCCCCGGTTTCCTCTGAGCGGAGCGCCGAAAATCCTTCCGTATTGAGGAACATGCCGAACGCGTCATGCTCCGCCATCAAGGCCGTTTCTTTTACGATCCCGGTAATCCGGTACTGCACGGTGTCTCCCTGGGGGATGGTCATTTCGACGGTATCTCCTACCTGCACCCCAAAACGGGTCTTCGCGCTCTCATTGAGCACAGCCTCACCGGCATTCCCCGGAAACGCCCCTTCCAGGATCTCCACATCCGGAAACATTTCCATCAGCTCCGGGTCAAATCCGCAGACCGCGGTTTCCACCCCCAGAATCTGATAGCCGTCCTCCAAATGATAATTCAGCACCCCGTACCGCGCGCTTCTTTTTACCTCCGGGCGCGCTTTCAGCAATGCCCCCTGCTCCTCATCCAGCACGAATGCCGCATGCCAGTTTCCGTAGGATTTGACTGCCTGGATCATCTGGGAGCGCATTTCCATGTCTGCCATTCCGAAGATCACGGTGACGAGAAATACAGCCAGCACGATGCACAGTCTGGTCATCCGGTTCTGTTTCCGGTGCTGCTTTTCCGAGATTTTGATCAAGTCCAGATAATGCTTCACTCTGACGCACCTCCCAGCTCCGAAAGTTCCCCGTCCGCGACGCGAAATACCCGGTCCGCCGATGCGGTCAGATTCCTGTTGTGGGTGATCATCAGAACCGTCTGCTGGTAATGCCGGGATGCCCTGCACAGAAGGTCCATCACGTCCTGGCTGCTCTGGGAATCCAGGTTTCCGGTGGGCTCATCCGCCAGGACGAGAGCGGGACGCGTGATCAGCGCCCGTCCAATGGCCACCCTCTGCTGCTGTCCCCCGGAAAGCTGCCCCGGCAGATGCTTCCTCCGGTTTTCCAGCCCCAGCACCTGCAGAATTTCATCCACCCGGCTCTGATCCGGCTTTTTGTAATCCAGCAACAGCGGGAAAATGATGTTCTGCTCCACGTTCAGCTCCGGGATCAGGTGAAACGACTGAAAGATAAAGCCGATGTTCTGCCTGCGGAAGATGGTGCGTTCATTTTCTCCCATGGCAAACAGATCCTGCCCGTTTAAAAATACCTTTCCGGCGCTGGCCTCGTCCAGACCGCCGATGCAGTTCAAGAGTGTGGATTTTCCAGAGCCGGATACCCCCACTACCATGCCGAATTCCCCTCTCTGCATGGCGAAGGATACGTGCTTCAATGCGTCCACGCGGGCTTCACCGCTGCCATACGTTTTGCTTAAGTTTTCTACCTTTAAGATTTCCAATTGCGATAACCTGCCTTTCTGTTTCGGATTGAGTGAATCATAGCATCTCAACCTTACAATCCGGTGAATGGGAGCTTACAGATCTGTAAGATGTGTCTGGATGATATCGCATGAGTTTTTTTCATCTGATATCTATACATAACAAAAGTGTAAAGACTTTAATCATTGGATAAAGACATAAAGTCATGGATAAAAAAATGTAATCTGAAACACACTCCCCTCCCCCGCACAGCTCTCCACAGACAGGCTTCCGCCCTGCCCTTCCACGATCGCCTTTGCCAGAGGAAGCCCCAGCCCCACGCCCTGTCTGCTGACGGATGCCCTGCTGCGGTAAAACTGCTTGAAAATATGATGGATGTCCTCCTGGGCAATGCCGCTCCCGTTATCCTCCACAATCAGCCGGAACACCGCCGGAGAGCGTTTCCACGAGATTCGGATCATTCCGCCTGCTTCCGTGTGGTCCAGTGCGTTATTCACAAGGTTTCCGACTGCTTCCTTTGTCCATTCCAGGTCGCAGGACAGCATTTCCTCCGAATTCCCCCGGACCTCAATCTCCTTTCCCTCCTGCCTTGCCCGCTCCAGCAGATCGTCCGCGGCCTGGGAAACCAGCTCCGACACAAAGCATTGCCGCTTCTCAAACACAATATTTCCCGTGTCCAGGCGCGCCATTTTCAAAAGGGATTGGATGAGCTGCTCCATCCGCTCCAGGGACTGCATGGATTTCCGGGAAAATTTTTTTACCGCGTCTTCATTTTGCGGCTCCTCGGATATAATTTCCATATACATATTCAATGCCGCCAGGGGTGTTTTGAGCTGATGGGAAATGTTGGAGATCATGTCCTTTAAGAAGCTTTTTGCCCTGTGCTCCATCTCGCTCTTTGCCTGCAGCGACAGGGCGAGCTGCTCGATGCTACCGAAAAGCTGATAGATAGTTCCGGTCTTCCCCGATGGTAAATGCGCCCCGAACCGGCCGTCCGCATACCCGGCGATCACCTTTTCCGCATGTTCATAAAAACGCTCTCTGCCTCGTAAGAAATGTGCCGCGCCCGCCAGGAGAACTGCCGCAAATAAGATTCCTGCCGAGAGCAGGATCAAACTCAAAGGGATGGAAGTCTGTTCGGCAAGGAGCAGCAGGTAAGCCGGCGTATCCTCCGTGTGGCCGATCGTCCGCAGCAATTTTTCCCCGGCCTCCGTTACCTCCGTGTAATTCCAGGCAGAGGCGATCAGCGCGGGCTCGATGTCCTGCTCCAAAAGATAGGATGCCGCCGCAAGCTCACGGTTTACGAGGATCCGCCGGATACTTCCTGCCTGGAAGATACCGCAGATACCGAGAAAGCAGATCTGCAGCGCGCAGATGCTTATCAAAAAAATATAAAACCTCCGGGTCTGTTTTTCATACATAAATTTCAAAACATTTCCTCCTTCGAGCCCATGATAGCCATTCGTCCGTTTCACAAGGGATACACCGTTCGGAGTGAATGGGAAGATACTGGAGTTTGGTATGTACAAATAGCCGTACAAATAGCCGATAATGATAGTGAAAATTTTCTATTGACAATAAACGTAATTCCATTTATTATTAGATAAAAGAAATGGGTTCTTTTACTGAGTAAGGTCATTTGACCGGAAAAGCTTGCTCGTTTCTTTTTTTATTTCCATAATATCATACAAATACATCCTTCCGTCTTTTGCATGCCGTATAAGCATCAACACATGGAAAACATTATATCGATCAATTTCACCATTATCATCAAACACTGGCAGTGCAAATCTTGATTCATAACGATACCAGCCATATTTTGCATCCTTACTGTGTTTGTTTTTTCTGTTTTCCTCAAAATGCTTTCCCGTTGCGATCTCAATCATTTCAGGAAGTCCCTACGCCGCATTTGCTTTAGCCTTTGCGCTTGCCCCTTTTAAACGATGTGTATAATTAGAGTTTGCATATTCATCCGGCAAATCAGAGCCAATATAAATAACATCTTTTGTATCCGCAATTTCAAAGAACTCATCAACATACTGCTTCAGATATTCCTCAACATCTTTCCAGTTTACATTTCTTTTCCCCTTGAAAATGATATCATTTATAAGAACAATCCTATTTTCATTGAGATCCGTAATAATATTAACATTTCTATCCATTTATCCTCCTGCCTTTGCAATAAATCCACCCAATAAGTATGTTATCTGATGGATGGAACTGAACATAAAAGTACAATATTTATTATAGGTTATCTCATTGAAAAAGTATAGCCGTATTTCGGAAATTGGGTAAACAGAGACAGCGAGCCATACAGGCGGCGCCTATTCCGTCCACTGATATCCGAATCCCCGGACTGTTTTCAGGTGCTCGGGCCGGGAAGGATTTTCTTCCAGCTTTTCCCGAAGACGGCGTACATAAACGGACAATGTATTATCATCCACAAAATTACCGGCGCCGTCCCACAGCTTATCCAGGATCGTTCCCCGGGTGAGCACCCTCCCGCTGTTTTTCAGGAACAGACAGAGCAGACGGTATTCCGCCCCGGTAAATTCTATGGGCTCTCCGCGGAGAAATACCCTGCCTTCCGCAAGATTCACCGTCACCTCTCCGGACCGCAGGACTCCCTCTCCGGCGCTCTGCATGCTGCTGCGGCGCAAAAGCGCCCGGATACGGGAACACAGCTCCCCCAGCTTAAACGGCTTTGTGATATAATCATCCCCTCCGCAGTCCAGGCCACGGATGACACTGGTTTCCTCGTCGGATGCAGTGAGGAAGATAATAGGGACAGGATTGCCTGATTCCCGCAGCTTTTCGCACAAGGTAAAGCCGTTTCCGTCCGGCAGGGTCACATCAAAAAGAAGCAGATCGAAATCTGCATTTTCCGTAAGCAAGCTTTCGGCCTCCCGGATTGTTCCGGCGACCCGGAGGTCAAATCCATTTTTTTGTAAAGAATAGGTCAGGCCGTCGATCAGGCTGATATCATCTTCGAGGAGTAATAATTTCTGCAAATAAAGCGCCTCCTTTTTTCATAGATATATTATACACGATTTTTGGAAAATAGTGGCTTACAAAAATGTAAGGTCGATTATCAGGTTTTTGTGGCAAGTAAAAACCGAAAAAATGTATTGTAACCGTCTTTGTCACTTCGAATCATTCCTTATAAAATTACTGATATTTTTTTCTATATTCCTTCGGAGTCATACCACATTTCTCTTTAAACAGCTTATAAAAATGCGTTCTATTCGTGAAGCCTAATTGCCTTGAAATAAAATCTATATTTTCATCCGTTGTTTTTAATAATGTTTTAGCCTTTTTAATGCAGAAAGTCATTCCATAATCAAAAAGACGTAATCCGGTATACTTTTTAACAATTCTGCCAAGATAATCACCAGTATAATTTAATGCCTGTTCAAGCTCTGCCCGACTGATTCGTCCATTCGTATCCTCCAGTAAATGGCTGATGCGGCAAAATAACAGGAAATCTGCTTTTGAATCCAGCCTTATTTCTGTAGCGTGAAAACTATTGATATTGGTTAATCGTTCAAACAGAGTACAGAGTAATGATTTGATCCTATATGTTGAACCATAATTTGGATAAAACATTTCATGCAGGATTTTGTCTGTTATCATATGTAGAAAAGGTATGCTTTTATCGTTATAACGATTTGGGAAAAAATCTAAATATACTTTTTGGTTCGGAGTATGAATATCATTATCAATAAACAATTGGAGAATATTATTTTCTGCTAAATTATCATTTTGAAAAAAGGGCGCAATAGCCGGATGAAATAATTCTTGTAATAAATCAACTGAAAAATTAAGAAAAAGCAGTTGTGTTTCACCGATAAAATTTTCGCGATGCCGTAGATTTCTGTTTATAAAGCAGCATGTACCGGCAGGATAGCTATATTCTTTATTTTCAATGTTTTGCGAAACTTCTCCCTTCAAAACGATCATCAATTCAAAAAAGTCATGCTGATGCAGCGGACGGTTTGTATAATAGTATCGGCTTTCAAAATAAGGATTTGTAAAACTATAAGTTCCCGACTGAGATGAGATCAGAAAATTGTAGTAATCTTTATCAGTTGTACCGCTGCAATATTCCAAAGTGATCTGAAAAGGGACGATCATCTGATAATACGCGCCAAATTCACTGTCTTCATTAAAAATCGACAGGGACGAATCTTGTTCCGACTCTATGTCAGGATGATGTGAGGATAAATGATTTTTCTGCATGTCTAACCGCCTTCCGCCAATGCAATCCCATATATGATACAAAACAAAAGAGCAATGTCGTTTTATGGTGTATCTTAATATGTTCAAATGCAATAAAATAATATCAGTAGATATCGAAATTATAAACATTATGGCCAAAAATGTAAAGAGACAACATGAGGAGGAAATTCATATGAGTGAAAAAAAGTATCTGAAATGGTATCAGAAATTTGCATTTGGTTTAGGCGATGTGGCTGGGGGCGGCGCCTTTGCTTTTTTATCCAGCTTTGTAATGATCTATCTGACGAATACGGTAGGTCTAAATGCCGGTGTGATCGGTACATTAATGATGTTTTCCAGAGTGTTTGATGGTATTACGGATGTGTTCTTCGGTACGTTGATCGACCGGACAAAAAGTAAAATGGGAAAGGCGAGGCCGTGGATGTTCTATGGACAGTTCGGCGTCTCGGCAACATTATTCCTTGTATTTGCCATACCAAATGTAAGCCAGACCATGCAGTATGCATATTTCTTTGTATTTTATACCGCACTGAATGCAGTGTTTTACACAGCAAATAATATTGCATATTCTTCATTAACGGCTTTGATCACAAGGAATCCACAGGAACGGGTACAATGTGGTTCGATCCGCTTTATTTTATCTTCCATAACGTATACTGTAGTGGCGTCTGTAGCAATGGGAATGGTGGATTCTTTCGGCGGCGGCGCTGGCGGATGGAGAATGACGGCTTTATTTTTTGCGGTGTTTGCCCTTATTGTAAATTCCATCAGTGTATTTATGGTAAAGGAAGTTCCAGAAGAGGATGAGGTTATAGAAACAAAGGTAAAAGCTTCGGAACAGAAGAAAATAAGTCTTCTTCGATCAATTAAAATTTTGTTTACAAACAAATACTACTTGCTGCTGCTTGCTTTTTATTTCTTGTTTTATGGAGCAAGCGGGCTTACCGGAGGGGTAGGCGCTTACTTCTGTACTTATTATTTAGAGGATGTTTCTCTATTAGGACCATTAACAATGTGTATGTCGCTGCCAATGTCGATCGGACTTTTGCTGAATCCGTTTTTGGTAAAGAAGCTGGGAAGCATGCGGCGGGTGAATATGTGGGGATTTGTTGTTTATACAATATGCTCCATTTTGTTTATCCCGGCTACAATGGCCAGGAATCTTCCTATCATGATGGTACTTTTGTGTATTCGGACAATTGGAAATGCACCAATGATGGGAACAGTTAACGCATTGATCGCTGAGGTCAGTACACAGATTTATCATTATGAAGGAGAGCATCTGGAAGGTACAATGTATAGCTGTTCCTCTATTGGAAATAAGGTTGGAACCGGAATTGGCGGTGCTATTGCCGGATGGATTCTTGCTTTTAGCGGATTTGATGGTATGGCTGCTATTCAGACAGCAAGTGCTGTGAATGTAATGTTTGGTATGTATGTGTTTACTCCGGTTATCACAGGCGCACTGATCGTTTTGGTAATATACTTGCTGAAAGTGGAAGATGAAAATAAAAAGTGGGAAGCAGAGCATACGAAAAAATAGATTCCAAACAAGAGGAGGAGCAGAAAATGCTAAGAAAGAATTTTAATCGTGACTGGAGAATTATCAAAGGCAGTAATTCATCCATGTTATCCATGCTTATGGGCGGCGGAGATATGAGTACGATCCAATTGCCGCATGATGCTATGATCCATGAGAAAGTGACGCCGGATACGAAGAATGGGTCGCAGACAGGCTTCTATCCGGGGGCGGAATATGTTTATCTGAAAAAGTTATATGTACCGAAAGAGTGGCTCGAAAAGACAGTGATCGTGGAATTTGAAGGTGTATACAGAACCGCGATGGTCTATGTGAATGGTCATTTTGCCAAGAAAAACCTGTGCGGATATTCTAATTTCTATGTAACATTAGATCCATTTCTCAGGTACGGTACGGAAAATGAGATCAAGGTGATTGCAGACAATGCGGCAGAGCTAAATAGCCGCTGGTATTCCGGAAGCGGTATTTACAGAGATGTAAAGCTTTTGACAGGAGAACGGATCCACATTCCGGCTGATGGCGTCAGAATTACTACGCTCAACGCGAATGAAGAATATGCAACGGTAGAGATTCAAACAGAAATTAAAAACCTTCTAAGGACAAAGGAAAAAATAAAAGTAAAAACAATGTTCTTATATGAAGGAGAAACTGCAGCAGAAGATATCCTGCCTGTTACCATGTTCCCGCAGGGAGAAGAAACTGTTCGGCAGAGTGTCTGTGTGATGAAACCGAAATTATGGGATTGCGAGCATCCTGATCTGTATGAGTGTAAGGTGCAGATTTTGTCCGGTGAAACTGTTTTAGACGAAGTAAGCGAGAAAACAGGTATTCGGATGTTTTCCTTAGATGCTGAGCATGGACTTAAGATCAATGGAAAAGAAGTAAAATTGCGGGGAACATGCATTCATCACGACAATGGGATCATCGGAGCAGCAACTTTAGCGGCAGCAGAAGAACGGAGATGCCGTCAGATCAAAGAAGCCGGATTTAACAGCATAAGAAGCGCACATCATCCAATGAGTAAAGCGATGCTTTCAGCGTGTGATAAATATGGTGTTTTAGTAATGGATGAGTTGTCAGATATGTGGACATACCATAAAAATCCACAGGATTTAGCATTAGACTTCGCAGATATTTGGTCTGATCTTGTTGAACGTATGGTGAAGAAAGATTACAATCATCCGTCAGTGTTAATGTATTCATCCGGAAATGAAATCCCGGAGTTAGGGTTAGACAGCGGTGCAAAAATGAACAGGGATATCTGCAATAGGTTTCATGAGTTAGACCCTTCCAGATATACAACCACGGGAATCAATGGAATGATGGCCGTCAGCTTTAGCTGTGGTCTGGATAAAATCTTAAGCGATCTGATTGATGATTACAGAGTCGATGACTCAGCTGACAATGCAGGCGGCGGCGCAAATGCATTTAATAGTTATATGAGCATTATGGAAGGAGAAGGCGCAGATAATTTTTCCAGACATCCGCTTTTAACAGAAGCTATAGAAGAAAGTGCATTAGCGGCTGATATTACCGGATTGAATTATCTGACAGCGCGCCATGTACTTGAAAAGGAGCTTCATCCCAATAAGACCGTGGTAGGAACAGAAACATATCCGGCAGATATTGTACGGTTATGGAAAATAGTGAAAGAAAATCCGCATATGCTCGGTGATTTCACCTGGACAGGATATGACTATCTGGGTGAAGCAGGATGTGGTATTTTCCATTATGACGGGAGCGCGAATTTTTCAAGTATTTTCCCGGAACGCGCAGCGTATATCGGTGATATAAATTTGATCGGATATCGCCGCCCTGTCAGTTATCTCCGTGAGATTGTCTTTGGACTTCGAAAAGATCCATATATTGCTGTTGAACGGGTAAATAAATATGGAATGGAATGCTCAAAGAGCGCATGGATGCTGAAAGATAATGTAGCAAGCTGGACATGGAATGGTTATGAGGGCAGACCGGCAATCGTAGATGTGTACTCAGATGCGGAAGAAGTAGAATTGTTTTTGAATGGGAATTCTATGGGACGCAGACCGGCAGGTGAAGGAAACGATTATACGGCAACATATGAGCTTACATATGAACCCGGGGAGCTTGCAGCGGTAAGCTATAAGAATGGCCATGAATCCGGACGTCAGGTATTATATACAGCGGATTCAGAAGTGGAGATGTTTATAGATGCGGATAAAACAGAATTGAAAGCAGACGGAGAAGACCTGGCATTTCTTACGGTAAAATTGGTGGATAAAAAGGGAAAGGAAAACTTATGGGAAAGTAAAGAAATTCAGATTTCGCTTGAGGGCGCAGGAACAATCCAGGGATTTGGAAGTGCTGATCCATCGACCACAGGAGGCTATGATGATTTAAAGTGGAATACATACGATGGTTATGTAATGGCTGTTGTCCGCTCTAATACGGAAGCGGGCGAGATCAGAGTCACATTTTCTGCAGATGGGCTTGAAGATAAATCAGTAGTTATTGTTTCACATTAGTATCATTGTTAAGACTCACGATCCCAAAGAGCAGACCGCGGATGGCAATATGTAGATAAAAAATTGATTTTTCCATGTTATACTGTTCCCTGGAGGTGTATCACATGAAGTATAAGCTATTGATCGCGGATGATGAGCCGGATATCGTCACCATGCTCATATCTTTTTTTGAGGGAAAGGGCTATCAGGTCATGACCGCTTCCGACGGGATCGAAACTTTGAAACAGGTGGAACTGAGGCCGGATCTGATCCTGCTTGATATCAATATGCCCGGCATGGACGGGCTGGAGGTGTGCAGGCGTATCCGCGGCCACATCTCCTGCCCTGTCCTTTTTCTGACCGCGAGGATTGAAGATATGGACAAGGTAAAGGGATTTTCTGCGGGCGGGGACGACTATATTGTAAAACCATTTTCCCTGATGGAGCTGGAAGCGCGGGTCAGCGCCCACCTGCGCAGAGAGGCGCGGCATAACCTGGAAACCCGCGTCCGATTTTCCGGGGAACTGACCATCGACTTTGCAGAACGCAGCCTGTTTTACAGGGAGCAGGAAATTGGGCTTGCCAAAAAGGAATTTGACATTGTGGAGCTGCTCTCCCAAAATCCGGGGCAGGTCTTTGACAAGGAACGGATCTATGAGCTGGTATGGGGATATGACAGCGAGGGCGACAGCACGGTCGTGGCGGAGCATATCCGGAGGGTGCGGACGAAAATCGCCGCATATACGGACAGAAGTTATATTGAGACGGTTTGGGGGTGCGGCTACAAATGGGTAAAATAAAATGGAAGCCGGCAGAGCTTTCTCTCCGCAGAAGCATCATTCTTTATATTACCGGATTTACGCTGACAGCCCTCCTGCTCAGCGGCGTCACGGCCAATCTCTGCAAGCGTGAGATCCAAAATATCCGGGACCGCTATCCTTCCTCCGGCCACAAATATTATCTGACCGATGAGGAGGGAAACCGGCTGGGCGACGGGGCCTATATCGGAACCGTGCCGGAGCCCTTGTCCCGGCAGGACGAGCTTCGGATCTCTGTTTTAGAAATGATCCCCGCCGCGGCCGCGCCTGTATATTCCGCATTGTGTAT
Organism: uncultured Lachnospiraceae bacterium; assembly: GCA_949893755.1. GTDB lineage: Bacteria > Bacillota > Clostridia > Lachnospirales > Lachnospiraceae > Schaedlerella. The sequence continues at coordinate 16,843 of CATLCV010000037.1, forward strand.
TCTTGCGGCGGCGCTGCTTTTTTACCGCAACAAGCTGGAAGGACCCCTCTGGGAGCTGAAAACGGCTTCTGAAAAAATCTCTCAAAACGACCTGGATTTTCGGGTGGAATATGGGACTGCGGATGAGTTGGGGCAGTTGTGTCAGTCTTTTGAGATCATGCGCTCTACACTTGCCGCCAATTTTTCGGAAATGTGGCGGCAGATCGAGGACCGGAAGCAGTTGAATGCTGCTTTTTCCCATGAACTGCGGACGCCTCTCACGGTATTGAAGGGTTACGATGAAATGCTGCAAAGCAGCTCTGACCGGCAGACACGCGAGATTGCGGCTACCATGGGGAAGCACATCCTGCGCATGGAGCAGTATGTGGTCAGCATGGGAAACCTGCGGCGGCTGGAGGATCTGCAGCCGGAATGGGAAAACATTTCCGTAAAAGAGCTTGCGGCTGCCCTGCATGACAGCGCGTCCATGGAGTGCCGGGCACATGGAAAAGAGCTTACATTCCAGAACAGCACGCATTCCGCGGAAGTGACAGCCGACCGAAACAGTATCCTGCAGATCTGCGGCAACCTGACGGCAAATGCGGCCCGTTATGCCGCGTCCGAGGTTCGGCTGCATCTGGAAGAAATGGATGGCGGGATCTTACTGAGGGTGGCGGACGACGGGAAGGGCTTTTCAGAGGAAGGGCTGCAAAAAGCGGTCAGGCCCTACTTTACGGAAGAAAAAGGGAGCAAAACACATTTCGGAATCGGGCTTTATCTGTGCAGGATGCTCTGCGGGCATCATGACGGCTGGCTGAAGGTCGAAAATCTGTCCCCTGGAGCGCAGGTTACGGCTTTTTTCAAATGTAGATAAAAAGTTGAATTTTATATTTTAAAATCTCCTTATTCAAAGAAAGGAGATTTTTTTATGACCATATTAGAAACCGTTGATCTGAAAAAATATTACAGGCAGGGCGATCATGTGACAAAGGCGCTCGACGGCGTAGACCTTACGATCAATGAGGGGGAGTTTGCCGCCGTTGTCGGGACCTCCGGCTCCGGGAAATCCACCCTTCTCCATATGATGGGCGGACTGGATACCCCTACGTCAGGAAGGGTGCTGATCGGCGGCAAAGAAATTTTCTATCCTGCTTCGGATGAAGCCCGCACGTCCCGCAAGGGGGTACATCGTGGGATGCACTTTAGGGATACCGTATCGGATGACACCCGCCTATCCCGCAGAGGGCTGCATCGCGGGATGCGATTTGGGAAGAACAATGAGGAAAAGCTGGCTGCATTCCGCCGCCGGCACATTGGTTTTATATTCCAGAATTATAACCTGATCCCGGTCCTGAATGTGTATGAAAACATGGTGCTGCCCCTGCAGCTGGACGGCCGGAAGGCAGACCGGAAGCTGATGGAGCAGATCATCTATGCGCTGGGGCTGCAGGATAAGCTGCAGAATCCCGCGAACAATCTCTCCGGCGGGCAGCAGCAGCGGGTCGCCATTGCCCGCGCTCTTCTCACAAAGCCGGAGATCATACTCGCCGACGAGCCCACTGGAAATCTGGACAGCCGGACCAGCGCGGATGTGCTTTCCCTTTTGAAGGACTCCGGCAGACAGTTTCATCAGACGATCGTGATGATTACCCACGACAGGGCGATCGCAAAGCTGGCGGACCGGATCATCCGTATCGAGGATGGAAAGATCACAGATCAGGGAGGTGAAAGGCATGTCCGGTAAATTCAAACGTAACATATCCATCAAAGCATGGCTGTCTGGCCCGCTTTTTCGCGGGAATCGCGGGAAAGTCCTGTCGAAAGCAATGGTCGCGACGGTTGGAAAGCGTACATTTTCCGTGAACCGCACACAAAATCTGCTGATCTCCGCCGCAGCAGTCATCGTGATCATCCTGATCACTGCCGCCTGCAGCGTATTCTATAATCTGCAGAGATTTGGCGCGATGCAGGGCCTGAAAGAAAAGGGGACTATGACAGATGTTGTGCTGGCTGAACCGGACGACAGCCAGCTCTCGCTGCTTCAAACAAGTGATCTTATACAAAAGCCGCTGTACATGTCTTATAAGCTGGGTCGTCTTGTCGGCAATGCGGGTCAGTCCGGCTTAAGCCTTTCACTGTACGCAGAGGAAAACTGGGATGTCTGGAGCCGGCCTCTTTTTTCGGACATTGAGGGCAAGTATCCGGTAGAGGAACAGGAAATCATGATGTCCACCTGGCTTTTAAAGCGGCTGGGGATCGAACCCGTCATCGGCTCTGAGATCACATTGTCCGCCGTGTGGGAAGATACGGATGCTGTACAGCCGGAGCAATTTGTCCTTTCCGGATATTATACCGATACCTCTTACATTGATACGGCTTCCAGGCAGAAGGTCCTGTTATCCACGGAGGCCCTTGCGCGGCATACAGTCCATCCGGAATCCGTCGGTTTCTCTTTTACCGGAGGGCAGTTTCAGAAAAAACTGAGGAAGATCCGGGAACAATTGAACATAGCAGAGGAACAGAATCTTACGGTTTTGGGCGGGCAGGGATTTCATTTATCACCCAGAGACTTCGCGGCCGCCATGGGCGTGATCCTCTTTTTCATGCTGGACGGATTCCTGATCATTTATAATATCAATACGATCTCCGTCACAAAGGATATCCGTTTTTACGGCCTGCTCAAAACCATCGGGGCTGCGCCTGCCCATCTGAAACGGCTCCTGTATTACCGGATGCGAAGGATCCTTCTGACTGTCCTGCCGGTCGGACTGCTGCTGGGATGCCTGATCACGCAGCGGATCGTTCCGCTGATCCTGGACGGCATGCTGGAGGGATTTTCACAGGCCCGGTTTCATCTGATGATCCCGGTCGTCTCGGCGCTGTTTTCCGGAGTTATGATCTTTGCCAGCTTTTCGATGACGGCACGGACGGTCATGAGGATTTCCCCCATCGAAGCGCTCCGGTATGTGCCGGGCAACGGGACCCGTAAGGCAAGGGGCCGGGACGGACGAAGTGTGTCACATATCAGAAATCCGAAACTCTGCTGGATGGGATTCCGAAATGTGTTTCGGCAGCCTCAGAAGGCGTGCCTGGTCATCGGGACATTTTTCCTGAGCAGCGCGGCATTCCTGCTCTGCATGACCGTGCTGAACGGCATGTCATTGGATGAATTTATTGAGTATAACACGGCACATGATATTGCCCTTTACAACAGTATGAGCCGGGCCTCGTTTTCTCCCCGGGAGGAGCAGAGCTTTACGCCGGAGCTTGTGGAAAGGCTGCGGAATATCGAAGGGGCGGAAACATTTCATATGACAAAGGTAGTGCCGGTCTATGAGCAGTATTCGGATGAGGTCTACGGGGACTGGCTGACAATCAAAAATGAATTTGAAGAAGCAAACGGAATGGAGCCTGCGGATACGAAGCTTTGGACAGAGAATCCGAAAGCTGCATTCTGGAGCCTGCTGGTCGGAATTGACAGTGACTTAATCGAAGAATATAATCTGTCTGCGGAAAATCCGATCGATATCGAAGGATTTGAAAACGGGGATTTTCTTCTGACCACAGAAATGAACGGGGACGGCCTCCACATGGGGAGTGTCATCACATTTTCCGTGATGGATACGGATCAGCAGTTCGAGCTGCCTGTCGGCGGACAATTTCCCCTTGCTAGAGACGGGATGAACAGCGGCGCCGCGCCGTGGCTGGTGGTTTCAAACAACGTGATCGACGAGTACCGGGAGGATGCCGTCATCTATTCCATTCAGCTTGACGGGCCGTCCGAGTATGAGGAAAGTGTATTGGAGCAGGTGATCGAACTGACCGACGGCATCCCAGCCATATCCAGGACTTCAAAGGTTGAGCTTGCAAGATCGCTGGAGGAGGCAAAGAGCTCGCTGTCGAAGCTGTCCGCATTTCTTACGGTGGTGCTGTTCACGGTGGGGATCCTGAATTTTATCAATACCATGAGCGTGAGCATCCTGGACAGACAGAGGGAATTTGCCGCAATGGAGGCGGTCGGGGCATCCGGAAGGCAGGTGCGGGATCTGATCACATGGGAGGGAATCTGGTATTTTGTATTTACGCTGGCACTGTCGGTTACAGCGGGAACCGGGGCCGATTATCTCATCTTCCGGGTGGTCCGGGAGCATCTGGGGTTCGGGAGGTTTTGTTATCCGGCGGTGCCTGCGGCGGTTTATATGCTGCTGTCCTTTGTGCTGTGTATGACGATTCCGGCAGTGATCTATCAGAAAGTGGGGATACGGAGTATTGTGGAAAGGCTTCGGGAGGATTAAGGGAAATGAGGCCGCAGATGAATTTCATTTCCTTCGAGGTGTCCTTAGGTATACTCTTCCCTCTATCGGTGCAAACTGAAAAATAACAGCCTTTTGCTTTATGGTTTCAAATTCCATTAACAACCACATTTAACCTTAATTTTCCTGTCAAAATAAGGGAAAATACACTTATCCATTGAACTTTCCCTTAAATTATGCTATATTTTAAGGGAAAGGAGCGTGATTAAGGGAATGAGAACGTTCAATTATTCATTGATCAAAGACCAAAAATGGGATTCTGACATACTTGGATATATCGCTGCCATCTACCGGGAAGCCGGAAAGCAGGAGCAATACTTAAAACAGCGGCCCGAGGAGCTGGAAAAGCTGGTGGAGATCGCGAAGATTCAGAGCACCGAGGCTTCCAACGCGATCGAGGGCATTATTACTACCAATACGCGTATCCGGCAGCTTGTGGAGGAGCGGACCGCTCCGAAGAACCGCGATGAACAGGAGATCGCCGGCTACCGTGATGTCCTGAATATCATCCACGAAAGCTTCGATGCCATTCCGATCACGAAAAATTATATCCTCCAGCTGCATAAGATCATGTACAGCCACATGAATAACCCCCTGGCAGGGCAGACGAAAAATGTCCAGAATTATATCAGCGCAAGCTATCCTGACGGGCATTCGGAGATCTTGTTCACGCCGCTTGCCCCATACGAGACTCCGGAGGCCCTGGATAAGATCTGCGAAGAGTACAACAAGGTGATCGGGAATTTTGAGTTGGAACCGTTGATCGCCATACCGGTGTTCATTCATGATTTCCTGTGTATCCACCCCTTCAACGACGGCAACGGAAGAATGAGCCGGCTGCTGACCACGCTGCTCTTATACCGTAGCGGATTTTATGTTGGAAAGTATATCTCTCTGGAAGCAAAGATTGCGAAAGACAAGGATCTGTACTACGACGCGCTGAGCCGGTCGCAGGATGGCTGGCACGAAGGCACCGAGGATGTGATTCCTTTTATAAAATATATTCTCAGCACGATCCTTGCGGCTTATAAAGATTTTGGAGATCGTTTTTCGATCGTTGAGGAAAAGCTGCCGGCCATTGATATGGTGAAAAAAGCGGCAGAGTATAAGATCGGAAGATTCACGAAGCAGGATATCCGGGAATTGTGCCCTTCTTTGAGTATCAGCTCCATTGAAGGCTCTCTGCGGAAATTGGTGGAAAACGGTGAGTTTAGGCGGGAAGGGGTTGGGAAGTCAACCTTCTATATCCGGTTGAAATAAGCTGTGCTGTAGTGGGCTTTCCCTTAAACGGATCAGGATTCCCTTAAAATCAATGTGTTTTTAAGGGAATCCTGGTGTGTTTAAGGGATAGGGAACATTCATTAAGGCTGCTGGGAGGTATCATATTTTTCCAGGCTGTTATATACCTGCTTTGTCTTTGGATATTTTCCCTTTTCCGTCAGCTTATAAATTTCCTCTACCGAATAAGGTAGATTTTTCAGATCCCATCTGCTGACCAAAACGTAATAGCTGTCCGAATGGGCGACGTATTCTGCAAATTCCTTCGTCTTAATAAAAGAATTCATTTCTTCTATAAAAACAATGCTGCCTTCTGCGGATTCCAGCCTGGTTTTCCAGTCTGTCCTTCTATCATCAGTCATGTAAGTGTCCACCGGGACATCACATTCTACGTGGATTCCAGATTCATATCCCAACTTTACATAGTTATCCAGCATCTCCAGCAATGTTGTTTTTCCAGTCGCGCTGTCTCCCCGGATGATCGTGATATTCCTTTTGATTGTAAACTCATATCTGACTCGATTGTCACTGACCCTTATCGTATGCTTCCCTTTCATTCTGCATTCTCCAACTCAAAAATAGCATTCAACAGCTCCAGCATATTGTGGACAGTCTGATGATTATTCAGTATCACAGCTTCAAAATCACCATAGCCAAAATCCAGATTATGCTGAAGGCAGATGGTCAGGTCGCTCTGCCCCGCAATCTCCAGAATCCACTTTGCGCAGTTATCCCCGCAATTTGTAGCATTGAAAATATGTTCTCTGTCCTTATACATCAGGATCAGTGTCTTTGTACCGCCTGACAGGTCTTTCGGACCGATCGGCCCAAGTACAGGGCTTTCGATCAGATGCGGGCTGATCACCCTCGACCGGTCAACATTGAGTATGATTTCCCTGACCAGTTCATCATCAAACCATTCATCCTGATAGGTGCTGTTAAAATAAATATCGCTCCGATTGATCACGTTCTCATGATCTCCATAATAAATATATAGCATCTTCCTTTTACCTCTCCATCAGACACACATTCCACCGCAGAACCGTCATGGCCTTTCGGCCGTTTATGTAAATATTTTACCATTCTTTCCGCATTTACTCAATTCTTATATAAATTATTAAAAATATTGGTTAAAACCGTGAAAACAGGAAAATCAGCCTACTTGCGCAGAAAGGAAAAAGCGGATATACTTATAACTATCGGTAAGCCAGGTGAAAAGGAGAAATTTATGGAGGTACAAATGAAAAGGATAAGAAACTGCGCATTTATTGTAGTGCTGCTGATTTTCTTATTATCGGGAAGTATGAGAGAGGCATATCTTCGAGTAGAAATTCTATCTAAGGACGAAGAAGAATTAACATTGACTGTGAGGGTGGTTGATTTCGGTGCTTATCCTGATGTTACGAAAGGACGTATCCCAGTTGGAACAGAAGGCGAGATAGATTGTTCCAATTTGATGATTACAGGTCCGCTGATGTTCTTCATAATGGAAGGTTCTGAAAGGATTGTTTCTTATGTGGATACCGGACAGACAGATTTTCCTATTACCATCTATAGTTTGGAAAATACACATTATTTTGATGAACGAATGGAGAGTCATACAAAGTAACCGCTTACGGAAGGAAATATCAGAACTGCCGGAAAATGACATGTATACACAATATCTTGCTTTGATATCCAGCAAAATACGCCATATAGTGCAGACAAACAGGCATTTTCCGACAGTTCTATACTTTCAAATGATAGATTCCGATCATAAAAAATTCAGTAGCAGCGCAATCGCTTTCGATAGATGGGGCAGTTCTTTAATTCTACTCATATTCTTCGATCGTCCACTCATCCCGCCATTCGATCCTCACCTGGTCTCCGTCAAATTTCAGCGGGAGCCATACATAATCGGAGACAGACGAATTGATCTTCATATCCTCCGCGTCCTCCGCTGTGAATACAAATTCCACCTCCGGGTCAAAGATCCGCCGGAATTTTTCCTGGATCCTGTCGGAAAACGCTCCTGTTTCATATCCTTCCATCCGGCAGATCTCCGGCTTCCAGCGGTCCGCCAGCGCGATATACAGATCCTTCTTTCCCGGATGGCGGAACACAGAAGTGATCTGGGAATTGAAGGAGGTCTTCGAGCTGTCATCCACATGGGGATCGCCCAACATCTCATAAGGGCCGTTCCAGTCCGCAGCCTTTGCCGCCTCTGACGGATTGGAGTAATATCCGGTCGTACCGGACGTAATGAGATAGTGCAGTCCGTTCCGGATAAAATGCGCAGGCGCTTCCCGTGCCTCCGGCGGCGCCGTATGCGGAAAATGTTCCGTATAGGTTCCTGCCGTATCCGTATAGTCCTCATTGAGCTCTGCCACGTAGATACAGGTATGAGGTTTCTGGCTGATGAGATATCCCTTCTTTGTCTCCGGGTCCACCTGCAGATCAAAGTCCCCGACCTCCAGCCCGCAGGGGTTCAGCCTCGGATTCACCATCACATAGGGACCTAAAACGGAATCTGCTGTCAGCACCGCAAAGCAGGGCGGCTCTCCCATAATTTTCAGCCATGCCGCGTATTTTTTTGTTTTTTCATTGAAAATGATGTGGGGTCGGTCCATCATGGCCGCGGGATGGAGCGGCGACGAGGTGTCCTCCGGGTCCGGCGGAATGATGATCCCCTCATTTTTCCAATTGTACAGATCCTTGGAGGAATAACAGCGCACGCCCCAGTGCCAGATGTGATCCTTTCCGGTCGTCTTTTCCTTATTTTCTCCGTACCAGTAAAATGTGTCCCCTACCGTTATGATACTGCCCCCGTGTGCCTGAATCCGGTTTCCGTCCGTGTCAAGCCAGACCCGGCCGGGTGTGATGGAATGATACATAAGCGTCCTCCTCGTATAGCAGCATCTGGCCGAAACCAGATGCCTGATATAAAATTGACAGATTCCTCATTTACTTTTCACTGCGATTCTCTTCTTTCCTTCTTGCTAATTCCGCCAGCACCTCTGCTTCCTCTTCATCATATTTGTACACGACCTTAAAGCTGAGGATCACGATCACCAGCAGGATCACCGGAAGCCATGCGAACATGAAGGAAATTCCAAAAACGGTCGCGGAATTCTGCGCTTCATTTGCAACGTAGCCGGTCAGTGCGAGGATCCAGCCCACCATACCTGCCGCCAGTCCGTTGCTGATCTTCTGAGAAAAAGAAACGATTGCTGAGCCCATTCCCTCGATCCGCTTGTTGGTCAGATATTCGCCGTAATCCACCGCATCCGCCGCAAGTGTGTTGATCGGTACGGACAGGGGGCCGGTTGCAAGCGCGCTGATCACGGTTCCCACTGCAAGCACCGGTACATTCGCTGTCAGCGCGGCGATCCCGCGCAGGATATTTCCAAGGATCTGCCCTGTCGCTCCGATGTAAATGCTTTTCTTCTTTCCAAAGAATTTCAGAGAAAGGCCGGACAGGAACATGATGCCAAGGATCGTCGGGATCAGGTTCACCATATTCAGCGATGTGGTCAGCATGACATCATTCATGACATAGGTGTAAAAATAGGTCTGCGAACCGGAATTGATCTGTACCGCAAAGTTTACGAAAACGGTCATTGCAAGTGCAAAGATAAAATATTTATTCTGTACAAAGTTCTTAACGCTTTCTACAAACGACATGTTCTCCTCTTTTTTTGCAGCGGATTCAACAGACTGCACATGCTCTTTTGTCAGGGCAAAGGAGAGCAGAAGCCCAACCGTCGTAATAATACCGTAAACGATGAAGATTGTCCTCCATGCTTTCAGGTCTCCGCCCAATGCGAACAAAAACGGGAAGGTCACGGATATTCCAAGGATCGTACCGCCCAGACCAAAGATCAGGGAATATCTTGCCAGCGCGCCCCGGCTTGGGCCATCCTGTGTCATCAGCGGCATCAGCGCATTTTTCGCCACGCCTACGATCGTATATAAGACGGATATAAACAGGTTGTATGTCACAAATGCATAGATCATCTTCATGGTGTCGGATCCATTTGCCGGAATCCAGAAGATCAGTGCCAGTGCCAGACCTGTCGGCACGCTCATCCATAGCAGCCAGGGTCTTGCCTTCCCCCACCTGGTCCTCGTCCGGTCGATCAGGCTTCCCGCAAGCAGGTCGGAGATCCCGTCAAATAAACGGGAGATAAAAAACATCGTTCCGACCATCCCCGCCGCCAGACCTACGCTGTCCGTGTAAAACATGGTCAGGACCGCTCCCAGGATGGCATTCATTGTCCCCGGCAGTTCCCCCAGTCCGTAACCCAGCTTTTCAGCAAATGTAGTCTTGTGCATCTTTTCCATTTTCTTACCTCTCTTCCTGAATTTTCACGCGGACTGTGCGATTAGACAGGCTTTCTGCACTCGCCGCTGTTTTCCTGTGATGGGTCAAGTATAGCAGGGGAATCCTCTGAAAAACAGAGTCTCCGGCGACACGCATAGATGGGTTTTGCGACATCCTCTCGTGTCGTGATTGACAATCCATGATGTCGTATTTTATACTTGTAACACGATCCGTTAACTGTTCAACCCCCACCGAAATCATAAGGAGCAAGAGCATGACATTCAAAGACGCATTTCCCCAGCAGATAAAAATGATCCCCTTGGAAAATACCTTCAAGCAGCTTCACGAACAATTTCCGGAGCGGAACCTGCAGCTCCCCCATTCCGGTGAATATGTGAGTGATATCTTAAAGCTGGCCGCACAAAAATCCGGCAGCTCCTTTCCGAATAAGCTTCTGGAAAACCGTCTGGAAGAGGACCTGTTTTTCCGCAGCGGATTTGATACAGAGCTGTACCGGCACCTGCGCTACCTTCCCGCCAACTGGCATTCCCATTCCTTCCTGGAGGTGGTCTGCGTGGTGGAGGGACAGGCGGTCAACTACATCCAGGATCAGGAGCTGCATATGTGCAAGGGCGACATCTGCATCATAGCCCCGGAGACCGTACATGCCATCAGTGCATTTTCGGATGACTGCATCATCATCAATATCGTGCTGAGGACCAGCACCTTCGAAAAAGTATTTTTCGGGGTATTATCCGATAATGACGTGCTGTCGGATTTTTTTACACATACGCTGTATCATTCGAAAACTCACCCTTACCTGTTTTTCCGCACGGGCGGGGATCCGGAGGTCTTTGATTTTGTATTCTATGCTTACCGGGAATTTCTGAAAAATCATCAGTATAAGGAGCGTTTCCTGAATAACATCGTGGGCGCGTTTTTTATCGTCCTGCTCCGCAACCACGGCTCCAATGTGATCGTGCCGGAGGCGGACTCCCAGGGGCATGATGAAAATGTAGTATTCATTTTGAAATATATGCAGGAAAATTATACGACGATCTCTTTGAAGGAGCTGGCGGATTTTTTCAATTACAGTGAGCGGCAGATCCAACGGATCATCAAGAGCTGCACCGGGATGAGCTTCAGCCAGAATATCCAGAAGCTGAAAATGAAGCAGGCCGCACGGCTGCTGATGAATCCGGATCTGTCCGTTTCGGCCATTGCGGAAGAGCTGGGATATATGGATTCCGGGAATTTCCGGCATATTTTCAAAAAATATTACGGGATGACTCCGGCGGAATACCGGGAGCAGAAATAAATGCTCTTTGCGTGAAGCAGAACCATAAATGATTGAAGCTGAGCCTGTACGACATAGAAAAACAGACATGGAGAATAACTATGAAGCAAATCCCTTTGACAGAAGAAGAGCAGAAGCTAAAAAACATTTTCCAAACCCATACCGATATTTTAAGCCGTCCTTTTTTTCAGCCTGCGTTAGCGGAATTATCTGAAAAGTGCGGCACAGATCTGGCGCATCTGCTGCCGATCTCCCTGGATGAAAGGCTGATGGAAAACGCTGTTTTCGGGGAGACAGAGGATACCGCGATCCTGCGGCATCTCCGTTATCTCCCGGCAATGTATCACGAGCATACCTTTTTTGAAATGATCTATGTATTTGAGGGGACTTGTACCAATTATATCAACGATCCCCCCTGCACGTTAAAAAAGGGAGATTTATGCCTGATCGCTCCTGATACCCTCCATGCGCTGGCGGCATTTTCGGATGAGGCGGTCGTTTACAATTTTATGATCCGGACAAGTACCTTTGAGCAGGTGTACCGGCGTTTTCTCTGCACCGACAATGCATTGAATGATTTTTTCATGCAGGCATTGTATGTCAAACGCCGCAATGCCTCCCTGATCTTTCACACCGGAGACGATGTGTCTCTTCGGGATTTTATGAAATACACATGTCAGGAATATGAAAAGCAGGAAAAATATTGGCCGCAGATGGTCAATAATCTGCTGCACGCAATTTTTATCCTGCTTCTGCGCCGCCATGAAGAAGATATCGAACTGCCGGGCACACCTGACCTCAAAGTGCTGGATGAAGTCGTTGATATTTTACATGATATCCATACAAATTATCATGAAGTCACCCTTGGCAGGCTGGCAAAAAAATTCAACTACAGCGAGCGGCATATTTCCCGGCTATTAAAAGAACAGACCGGGATGAATTTCCATGACATTGTACGGGAATTCCGGCTCCGGCAGGCGGCCGGCCTGTTGGCCAATCCGAATCTTTCCTTAGCTGATATCGTGGAACAGGTCGGGTATTCCGATGTGAGCAGCTTTGTCCGTATTTTCAAAAAGCAGTACGGGAGGACCCCTGCTGACTATCGGAAAACCCATGCTTTTCCGGCAGCCACAGTACCGAAGGATCCAGATTCCCTATCGTCCGGCAGCCGGTGCAGCACATCATAGAAGCCGGGGCGTCATTCTTATAAAGAGATCCATTGTTCTTTGCAGGCACTTTCATATATTTTTTCTGCCAGCAACATACTTCGGCAGCCGGCACGGAAGTCCGCGTAAACCCTTCCTTCATCCTCCATGCCAAAATATCCATAGAACTGCCGGAATCCATGGGAGATCGCGTCCGCAAACCCTTCCGTGTGCCCGGCCGGATATCCGGCAAAGCATAGATTTTCCTCTTCCATGATCTCCGCATCTTTTCTTAATAGCGAAGTCATTTCACCGCGCCTTCCGATCGTACATTCCTCCGGCTTTTCCAGATTCCAGCCAAACGAAGCCTGTGTCCCGTCCAGATTCATCCACAGCTCATTCTTCCTTCCGGCGCACATCTGTGAAAACATGGCATTCCCTACAGCGCCGTCCTCCATGCAGAACAGAACATTTGCAATATCCTCCGTATCGACGGAAATCGGCTTTAATTCCACATTATCAACCGACTTCTGAAAGGTCTCACAGCCTCCCTGTCTCTGCATGCGAACGGGATACTGTGTCTTAAACTGCGCCAAAACGGCCGTAATCTTTTTATTGCTTAAATGCTCTACGAGGTCAAACCAGTGTGAACCCAAATCCGCGACTACTCTTGTCTTTCCCGAATTTTCGGACAGCATCCTCCACGTAAAATCCGTCTTTTTGAACAAACAGTCCTGCCTGTATCCGCCCTCGGCTAAAATAAGATCTCCCAGCTCTCCCTTTTTTATCCGAGATCTCATTTCCCTGACAACAGGATAGAAACGGTTGCAGTAATTGATAAAATTCGGGATATTCTTCTTTTCCGCTATTTCTGATAATTGCTCCGCTTCCTCCAACGACCACGTAAACGGCTTTTCACAAACTACCGCGATCTCCCTGTTTAATGCTTCCATCGCCACTGGAAAATGCAGTCTGTTTGGTGTACAGATATGTACTGCATCCAGTTTTTCTTTTGCAAACATCTCATGATAGTCTTTATACACAGCCGCATCCTGTATCCAGTTCTGCTTCGCAGACAGATCAGCCGCATCGCACACAGCGGCAATCTCCACATTTCCCAATCTGCGGAGCGCATCTATATGCGCGATCCCTATAAATCCCATCCCGACTATTCCGACCCTGAATTTTTTCATTTTATAGCAGCTCCCTTCGCAATATATATTCTGCTCCCCTTTTTAAATCTTCGGACAGCACCTTTCCTTTCGCGGGCTGGTCCTGGTCTATCATCAGCCCATGCTCCATAAGGTTCAGCCGGGGCAGAAGCTCCAGCACTTCCTTTGTCGGAAGCGCACCGTCTCCGATCGCCGCAAATGCGTCATCCTTCGGCACTTCTGCGAATCCTTTTATAAAATCCTTCAAATGCACGGAACAGATCCGTTCCGGATATTTTTTCATAAATGCCGGCACATCGCTTCCGCCATACATCTGCCAGCCCACATCCAGCTGCAGGCTGATCTGCTCATCTGTATTCTTTAAAAAATAATCCATAAAAGTGCCGGTATCATCCGCGGGAAGAAACTCCATATAGTGATTATGATAGCCGAGTGTTACTCCGGTTCCATCCATGATTTCTTTCGTTTTGTTCATCAGTTGGATGGCTGATTCGGTCTTTTCCATCGTGTCGAATTCCAGGCTGGTCATAAAACGGGTAATGCCGGTTCTTTCCGCAAAACCGAGCAGTTCTTCGCATCCTGACTCCACCGGTGTGCCGAATAAAAATCCTGCATGCATGGAAGAAATTTCAAGCCCCATTTCCCTTAGCCGGGGCAGATATTCCTTTACTTTTTCTTCGTTCCACAAAATTGTTTTCAAAAAGGAAGGCACCGGGCTGTCCGGCTGCAATGCCGTATCCTCTCTAAATGCGTATAATGGTTCTACCGCGGTGAATCCGATATCTGCCAGCTTTTGCATGGTTCCCCAGAAGTCCCCGCCAAGCTCCATTGCAAGTCCAAATAATCCACATCCTAATTTCATTTTTTCATGTCCTCCTTTTATATATCATTTCCTGTGATCTGTAACGAATCTGCCGTATATTCCATCAGTTCAAACTTATTTCCTTCGGGATCATGCAGCCAGCACTGCCATGTCCCGTCCACCCCTTTTCTCAGAGGTGTGTCCGGATATACGCCGTTCTTTTCTAAATTAGAAAGGACGGCCCGAATATCTTCTACCTCTAAGCTGAAATGCTGATAACCGTAAGCCTTCTCCATTTTCGGCATTTCTTCCTTTTCTTCATATTGGTAGAAAAACTCCAGATATTGATGCGGTGACATTTCCAGATACGTCAGCCATTTTTCTGTCCCTCTCTTTTTCAGCATGGCCGCAAATTCATTCAATTCCTCCGGGATAGTCCCTGCACAATCATCAAGCAGTTTTTCATATGCCTGTGAAAAGGTCAATGTAAACTTCTTTTTCATTCCCAAAAGATCGCAGTAAAAATGCAATATGGCATCCATATCTTTTACATCAAATCCCAAATGTGAAATTCCTTTTATCATATCGTACCTCCTCGTGTTTTTTCTTGACTCTATTTTACATACTCACCTCTCACTGCGGAATTGTGAAAACAGACATCCGGGACGTGAAAAACCGACATGCTCTTATGCTTGAATCCTTTTGTCTGCTTTTCTGCCCCTTGATGTCTGTTTTTACTATTTCTTTTTCTGTGGTTTCTTCGATATACTTTCTGAATAGTTACTTTGAATATATACCTCAGGAGGAATTTGATCCATGAAAAAACCTGCTTTTAAACAATTTGCCATCAGCTACGGCCTGTCCAACGGCGGCGGCTTTATGCTGATCCAGGCTACCGTAGCCAGTTATTTCACATTATTTCTGACGGATACCTTCGGGATCCCCGCAGGGATCACGAGTATCCTCATGTTTGCCGTCACCCTTTTTGACGCGGTAAAGGATCCGTTTATCGGGGCAGTCGTTGACAGGACCAATACCCGATTTGGACGCTACAGACCTTACTTTTTAATTTTTCCATTCCTTTTTATGATTTTCAGCATGCTGCTGTTTCTGAATCCAAAAGGGCTGAATGTCACTCAAAAGCTGATCTACACGGCAGTCTTTTATATCCTGTATGGTTTTGCTCTGAGCTTTTGCACGACATCCGCACAAGCGCTCAGACAACAGACAATCAGGAACGGAATTTTGCGGTCATGTTCAGTACGACCTGCGTTGCGGTGTCCTTTACCATTGCTTCATCCTTTACGACTAATTTCGGTAAGCGATGAATAACCTATCGTTTTTACAAATCCTGAAATCCATGCAATAATTCCCTTACAGGAGAAGCCTCTGCCAATTCTCAGGTTTCTGCATTCAGGGCCTGTTGTCCGTCAACTCATTCCA
>CATLCV010000038.1 GCA_949893755.1 uncultured Lachnospiraceae bacterium
AGGACGTATGGACTCCTGCGGCGGAGAACTATCTGATAAGTGAAGGAGGTTGTGATGCAATGCACGACAAAAAAGTAAAGAAGAGGGGATTTTTTTCGAAGCTCAAGACCAACAAAGAGCTGCTGATCTTAAGCGCCCCCGGCGCCCTCTGGTTCTTTCTGTTTGCCTACCTGCCCCTGTTCGGGATCCTGGTGGCATTTAAGAAATACAGGCTGTCGGGGAACTTTTTCCAGAGCCTGCTCTCCAGTGAATTTGTAGGGCTGGACAACTTTAAATTCCTGTTCAGCAGCGGGGATGCCTGGATCATCCTGCGGAATACGGTCCTGTACAATGTGGCGTTTATCGTCCTGGGGATCGTCCTCCCGGTGATCGTGGCCCTGCTCCTGAATGAACTGAAAAACAAAGGGATGGCGAAGATCTACCAGAGCTCCATGTTCCTGCCCTATTTCCTGTCCTGGGTTGTAGTCAGCTACTGCGTATTCGCGTTCCTGAACCCGGAAAAGGGATACTTCAACGCCATCCTGCAGCAGTTCGGACACGGCGGCATTTCCTGGTATACGGAGAAAAAATACTGGCCCTTCATCATCATTTTCATGAGCCAGTGGAAAGGGATCGGCTACAACACCGTGGTGTACCTGGCGTCCATCTGCGGCATTGACAAGACCTACTATGAGGCGGCGGTCCTGGACGGGGCCACCAAATGGCAGCAGATCAAGTACATCACCCTGCCTCTGCTGCGTCCGGTCATTACGATCCTGCTGATCATGTCCATCGGAGGCATTTTCAAGGCGGACTTCGGACTGTTTTACCAGCTGCCCAAGGATTCCGGCCCTCTGTATCCGGTGACCAATGTATTGGATACCTACATTTTCCGGGCGTTAAAGACCAGCGGCGAGATCGGGATGAGCTCGGCGGCGGCGCTGTTCCAGTCTACGGTGGGCTTTGTCCTGATCATGATCGCCAACAAGATCGTGTCCAGGGTGGACAGCGAAAACGCATTATTCTAAGAAAGGAGATGGGAGAAAATGTCATTACTGAATTTGAAAGAGCGGGCCGAAGAGAAGAAAATCCGGAAGCTGGAAGACATGCAGAACAGCTACAATTCGATCAAGAGCTCAACCAACGTCCTGTTCAACGCGATCCTGACGGTCCTGTCCCTCCTGAGTGTGATCCCGTTTCTCTTCGTTATCATCATTTCCCTGACGGACGAGGAAAGCCTGGCCATGAACGGCTACCGGTTCATCCCGGAGAAATGGAGCTTTTACGCCTATGAGTACATCGTCAGCGCGGGGGAAAATATCATCCGGAGCTACGGCGTCACCATCCTGGTGACGGTGACGGGAACGCTTCTGGGACTGCTCCTGACGGGAACCTACGCCTATGCGCTTTCCAGAAAGACCTATGCGTTCCGTTCCTTTTTTACAAAGGTGATCACCATCCCCATGCTGTTTTCCGGCGGTATGATCGCCAATTACCTGATCGTGACCAAGGTGCTCATGCTGAAAAATACGATCTGGGCGCTGATCCTGCCCTTATGCCTGAACTCCTACAACATCATCGTGCTGCGAACATTTTTCAAGACCAGCATTCCCGATTCGGTGGTGGAGTCGGCGAAGATCGACGGGGCATCGGAGTGGCACCTGTTTTTCAGGATCGTCATCCCCATGGCGCTGCCGGGACTGGCGACCATCGGACTGTTTCTAACATTGGGCTACTGGAACGACTGGTTTAATGCTATGATGTATATGGACGACAAGACCTGGATCCCGCTGCAGTATCTGCTGATCCAGATCGAGAGCTCCATCGACTGGCTGGCCAGCAACAAGTCCATGATGGGCGTGGACGGCATCCAGGCGGCGGCCAATCTGCCCAAGGAAACGATCAAGATGGCGATCGTTGTGATCTCCACGCTGCCGATCATCTTTGCGTACCCGTTCTTCCAGAGGTACTTTGTAAACGGGCTGACCATCGGAGCGGTAAAGGAGTAACAGATCATTTTATTCCCGGGAAGCAGCGCATCCGGCAGGTGCGGGATTCCGGGACAGCATATAGAAAAGGAGAATTTGATCATGAGATGGAATAAAAAATGGATGGCACTGACAATCGCATCTGCCCTTGCGGCAGGAACCTTAGCGGGCTGCGGAGGAAAAGCAGAGACCAATGAGAGCGGAGAAGAGATCACGGAACTGACCTGGTATCAGGTGGGGGATTCCCA
The DNA here is from genome assembly GCA_949893755.1 of uncultured Lachnospiraceae bacterium. GTDB lineage: Bacteria > Bacillota > Clostridia > Lachnospirales > Lachnospiraceae > Schaedlerella. The sequence goes on from CATLCV010000038.1 coordinate 2,216, forward strand.
GAACGACGACCAGACGGTCCTGGAAAAGGTGAACGAGTACACCCAGGAAAAGATCGGCGTGAAATTAAATATTGTAAAAGTGGGATGGGGAGATTATAATCAAAAGATGCAGGTCGTCATCAATACCGGCGACGCATGGGATCTGTGCTTTACCTGCTCCTGGGCAAATGATTATCTCCAGAATGCCCAGAAGGGCGCGTTTCTCGAACTGGATGAGCTGGTTCAGGATCAGGAAATGTACGGGCGGATCGATCCCCGTTTCTGGGAAGCGGCCAAGGTGGGCGGAGTGACCTACGGCGTGCCCAGCGAAAAAGAGATCGGCAACTGTCCGATGTGGGTATTTACCAGGGAATATGTGGACAAATACGACATTCCTTATGAGGAGATCCATTCCCTGGAAGACCTGGAGCCTTGGCTTGCGCTGATCAAGGAGAAGGAGCCGGATGTAGTGCCTCTGTACCTGACCAAGGATTATACGGCGCCCACCTATATGGATAAGATCCAGGACCCGGTAGGCATCGAATACGGTGACGATTCCCTGACCGTGAAAAATGTATTTGAGACAGAGAAAATGAAGTCCACGCTGGAAACCATGCGCAAATATTATCTGGAGGGCTATATCAACAAGGACGCGGCCACCGCATCCGATGACAAATCCATCAAGCGGTTTGTCACAAAGGGCGACGGCCAGCCTTACGCGGAGCTGATCTGGGGCAAGGACCTGGGGTATGAAGTGGTAGCGACGCAGATCATGGATACGAAGATCACCAATGCTTCCGCCCGGGGCGCGCTGACAGCGGTCAACAAAAATTCCGAGCACCCGGAAAAGGCCGTTGCGCTGCTGAATCTTATCAACACCGACGAATATCTGCGGAATTTGCTGAACTACGGGATCGAGGGCGTCCACTGGGAGAAGGCGGAGCCGGACGCGGCCGAGGCGGAGGCAGCAGAAGGAAAGGATTATGTCTACGATTTCAAGATCAAGCTGGATGATGCGGCGAAAAAAGATTATTCTGTACCTTACTGGGTGCAGGGCGGACTTTTCAATACCTATGTATTAGAGAATGAACCTCTGGACAAATGGGCAACCTTCAAGGAGTTTAATGATGCTTCCGAGGAAGCGCCGTCCTTCGGATTTGACTTCGACCTGGATCCGGTCAGCACCCAGGTGGCGGGCTTTCGGAATGTCCTGGATGAATTTGGAAAATCCCTGTATACAGGAAGCGTGGATCCGGAGGAATACCTTCCCCAGCTCCAGAAGAAGCTGGAGGCCACCGGCGTGCAGGATGTGATCGACGAAATGCAGAAACAGATTGACGAGTGGAAAGACGGAAAGTAAGGAACTGCCGCTCCCGCTGAGATATGCGGGAGCGTGCATCATGCGAGAGGAGCGACGGAACAATGAAAAGAAGCGAGATCAACCAGGCCATCAAAGGGATGGAAGCGTTCATTCAGGAACACGGTTTTGAACTGCCTCCCTTCTGTAAGTGGACCCCTCAGGATTGGGCCAAGAAGAACCATGAATACGACGAGATCCGGGACAATATGCTGGGATGGGACATCACGGATTACGGCCTTGGAAAATTCGACCAGGTGGGGTTTGCCCTGATCACCCTGCGAAACGGAAATGTGAAAAATGACAGGTACACCAAAACCTACGCGGAGAAGCTCCTGATGGTCAAGGAGGGCCAGATGGCGCCCATGCATTTCCACTGGAATAAGATGGAGGATATCATCAACCGGGGCGGCGGAAATGTCCTCATCACGGTCTACAATTCCACGGAAAACGGGGAATTTGCGGATACGGACGTGAAGGTCAACTGCGACGGCAGGGAGTTTACCGTGCCGGCCGGGACGAAAGTGCGGCTGCAGCCGGGGGAGAGCATCACGATCTATCCGTATATGTACCACGATTTCCACGTGGAGGAGGGGACCGGGGCAGTGCTTCTGGGAGAGGTCTCCATGTGCAATGACGACGAGAATGACAACCGGTTCTATGAGCCCATCGGACGATTCCCGGCCATTGAAGAGGATGAGCCGGCGTACCGGCTGCTCTGCAACGAGTATCCGGCGGCGGAATAGAGGAAAAGGGAGGCTGCTGTATATATGGAAGTGAGAACATTAGATCAGAATTGGAAGATGCGCCGTGCAGGCGGAGAGGACTGGCAGGAGGCTGTGGTTCCCGGATCGGTCTATACGGATCTGCTGCGGAATCAGAAGATGGAGGATCCGTATTGGAAGGACAACGAGGATCAGATCTGTGCCCTGATGAATGCGGATTATGAGTATGTCTGTACCTTTGAGGAATCGGAGGTTGACGCATACTCAGAGGTTTTCCTGCGTTTTGAGGGCCTGGACACGGCGGCGGAGATTTTCCTGAATGACACGCTTATCGGGGAAGCCTGCAATATGCACCGGACATGGGAGTTTGACGTCCGCTCCCTGCTTTGCACTGATGAAAAAAATGTTCTCCGGATTCTGTTCCGGTCTCCCTTGAAATACATTGCCGAAAGCTACAAAAAATATGGAAATATCGGAAATGAAGATACTTATGAAGGCTTTATGCACCTCCGGAAAGCGCACTATATGTTCGGATGGGACTGGGGTGCGCATCTTCCGGATGCCGGGATCTTCCGCCCGGTCCGGCTCTGCAAGGTGACAAAGGGCAGGATCGGCAGCGTCCGGATCAGCCAGACCCACCGGGACGGGCGCTGCATCCTGGATTTTGACGCGGAGTATGCGGCGGATGCGCGGGAAGACTGCAGCATCCGGATCCGGGTGACTGCCCCGGGGGAAGAATCTGGAAATATGCAGGACGAATGCACAGAAGGGTCAGAACATGTTCCCCGTGGAACTGCGGAGAGATCACAGGAGCATCAGGGAGAGACCGGGGATCCACGGGGAAGAAAGCAGTATGAGACTGTTCTCTCAGCAGAAGGAAAGGGCCGTATCATCATAGAAAATCCCCGGCTCTGGTGGGTCAACGGCCTGGGTGCCCAGCCTTTATATGAAGTAGAAGCGGTCCTATTTTGCGGCGGCGTACAGGCGGATTCCTGGACGCGGCGGATCGGCCTGCGCAGCATGACCATGCAGCGGGAAAAAGACGCCTGGGGGGAGAGCTTCGCCCATGTCATCAACGGAAAACCATTTTTTGCCATGGGCGCGGACTACATCCCGGAGGAGCATCTTCTGGGGAGACGAAGCCCGGAGAAGACCCGCCGGCTTCTGGAGGATTGTAAGCTGGCCAATTTCAATGTGATCCGTGTCTGGGGCGGCGGCTTCTATCCGGACGACTGGTTCTACGACATTTGCGATGAGCTGGGACTGGCCGTCTGGCAGGACTTCATGTTCGCCTGCTCGGTGTATGAGCTGACGCCGGAATTTGAGGAAAATATCACCCGGGAATTTATTGACAACGTGAAGCGGATCCGGCACCACGCCTGCCTGGCGCTGTGGTGCGGCAACAACGAGATGGAAATGTTTGTGGATCAGAGGAATTGGGTAACGAAGCCCACGGAGGTGCGGGATTATCTGTTCATGTATGAGCGGATCATTCCCGGCGTCCTGAAAATCCACGATCCTCAGACCTTTTACTGGCCCGCGAGCCCGTCTTCCGGCGGGTCCTTCGACCACCCCAACGATCCGAACCGAGGGGATGTGCATTACTGGGAGGTTTGGCACGGAAACAAGCCCTTTTCCGAATACCGGAAGCACTATTTCCGCTATGCGTCGGAGTTCGGCTTCCAGTCCTTCCCGTGCAGAAAGACGATCGAGACCTTTACCGACGATCCAAGGGACTGGAATATTTTTTCCTATGTCATGGAAAAGCACCAGAGGAATTACGGTGCAAACGGAAAGATCATGAATTATCTCCAGCAGACCTACCGGTATCCCACCCGCTTCGAGGATGTCCTGTACGCCTCCCAGCTCCTGCAGGCAGACGCCGTCCGCTACGGGGTGGAGCATTTCCGGAGAAACCGGGGGCGCTGCATGGGGGCAGTCTACTGGCAGCTCAATGACTGCTGGCCGGTGATCTCCTGGTCCTCTATTGACTACTGCGGAAGGTGGAAGGCGCTGCACTATTACGCGAAACGGTTTTTTGCGCCCATACTGATTTCCTGCGAGGAGCAGAGCTGGCTCACCCAGGAAGCCAACATGAACAGGCAGCATTTTGAATTTGAAAAATCCATCCGTCTCAACGCGGCCAATGAGACGTTGGAGGACAGACGGGTGACGGTTCGGTGGAACCTGAGAAACGCATTCGGCGAGAGCCTCCGGGAAGAAGAGGAGGAGGTGCTGGTTCCGGCGCTGTCTGCTGTCTGGCTGGAAAAGACGGAGCTGCCAGAGGTGGATGTATTTACCCAGTATGTGAGCTATGAGGGCTGGATCGGCGGGGAAAAGGTTTCGGAGGGAACGGTGATCTTCTCCTATCCCAAGTATTTTCGGTATGAGGACCCACGGCTTTCCCTGGAAACGGACGGGAAGCGGATCACAGTCACGGCCGCGGCTTACGCGAAGAGCGTGGAGATTCAGAATGAAGCGGAGGATCTGGTGCTGTCGGATAACTATTTTGACCTGAACGGCGGCAGCAGGACGGTGGAGATTCTGAGAGGAGAAGCGAAGGGGCTGCGGGTGCGGAGTGTGTATGATCTGTAGAGGGATTCGGGCGTTACGGTCTGTGACGCCCTGCTCGGAAGGAGGGAGAATATGTCGGATACGGTGCGGGATACGATAGATCAGTTTTCACGCCGTTTTATAGAAATGTGCGGGAGGAAGGTGTTGTTGTCAGATTTACTCAGAAATCTAAATCCACAACGGGGGCGGAAATGAGAGAATGGTAGATTGCAATTTGAGGAAGAGAAATATGCGAGAAGATATTTTGAGGAATTTGCAACAGGAAATATATGATAGATGCCAAAAAGAATCGAACAAGTTTGGGATAGGATGTTACTATCATATTGTAGCTGTAGTTAAAAATGCAGAAATTCTGGCCGGTAAATATGGTGCAGATAAGGAAGTTGTTATGATTGCTGCCTGGTTGCATGATATTGCATCCATTACAGATTACAGTTTATATGAACTTCATCATGTGCATGGAGCAAAGATGGCATTTGACATTTTGAAAAAATATGATTACGATAGTAAAAAAATATTTTTGGTACAAGAATGTATTAGAAATCACAGAGGAAGCGTAAGCTTAACGAAAAACACTCTTGAAGAATTGTGTGTTGCAGATGCCGATGCAATTTCACACTTCGATAGTGTGCCCGGTTTATTGTATTTAGCTTATGCTGAAAAAGGAATGGGAATTAAAGAGGGGAAGGAATTTGTAAAAGCCAAATTAGCAAGAAGCTTTCGAAAATTATCTATAGAGAGCAAAAAATATTATCAGAACAAGTTTGAAAAAGTCATGGAAATCTTGGGGTGACAGTGTCCGATTTATTGTAGAGACAGCAAAGCCAATCGAGTCAGTCAACGGTCAAGGAGAACGGTGCAAATGCAACGTCTGTTGTCAGCAGCCTGTTTCACGGTCGGTGTGTAGTTCCTTGTAAACTTACCTGAAATTTATGTAAAAGAACACATTTATTCGTTGAAATAAATGTGTTCTTTTACATTATAATTGACGAATAGAGGCTTGAAGAGTATAATAAACAATAATAAGAAACTGACTCAGAAAGGCAGGGCGAGCGTCATGAAGAGAAAGATCATGGAAAAATTGCTACAATGGAGAAACCAGCGGACGGACCGGATGCCAATGCTGCTCTATGGGGCAAGGCAGGTTGGGAAGACATTTGTCATGCGGGAGCTGGCTGCAATTGGATTTCAGAATGCGGTTTATGTGAATTTCGAGGAAGACCAGCGGATTGGGGAATATTTTCGTGGCAATATCAAGGCAGATGAGGTTCTTTCTGTTTTGGAAACATATTTCCATACTCAGATTATTCCGGATCAGACATTGATCATATTTGATGAGATCCAGATGTGCGAGAGGGCGCTCACCTCTTTGAAATATTTTGCGGAGGAGGCGCCGGAATACCATGTGATCGCGGCAGGAAGCCTTTTGGGGGTTGCATTGAAGCGGGAGCAGTTTTCATTCCCGGTTGGCAAGGTACAGATGCTGACCCTGTACCCCATGGACTTTGAGGAATATCTGTGGGCAAAGGGGAAGGAACTGCTGGCAGAGAAGATCCGGAGGCATTTTGCGGAGAATACGGTCATGGAGGCGGAACTGCATCAGGATGCCATGCAGGAATACCGGCATTACTGTATCACAGGAGGGATGCCTGCCGTAATAAAGGCTGATATCGCCAGGGACGCGGTACTGACCCAGGAGGAGATCCGGCAGATGATCTTGAACGCATATATTGCGGATATGGCGAAATACGCGCAGGAAAAAGAGACTGTGAAAATATTTGCGGCCTATGATTCGCTTCCGGTACAGCTTGCGCGGGATTCCAAAAAGTTTCAGTACAAGCTGATCAAATCCGGAGCCCGTGCTTCCCAGTATGGGGACTCCATCGACTGGCTGGTGCAGTCCGGGATTGTATATAAATGCGGCAAATGTACCCAGGGCTTTCTGCCTCCGGCTGCCTATCAGGATCTGTCCGCTTTCAAATTATATTACAGCGATCTGGGACTTTTATCCGCCCGGACCGGCATGACAGAGCAAAGCCTTCTTGCCCGGGAAAGTGAAAGATTCCGGGGCATTTACGCGGAAAATTATGCGGCATGCGCGCTTCGGGCCAACGGATATGAGCTGTTTTACTGGGAATCGGAGGGCACTGCTGAGGTGGATTTCCTGATCGTCCGGGAAGGGCGTGTGATCCCGGTGGAATGCAAGGCGGGAGATCATGTGAAAGCGAAAAGCCTGATGGTGTATCGGGAGAAGTATGACCCGGCATATTGCATCCGGATCTCCGGAAGGAATTTTGGAATGAAGGACGGGATCAGGTCGGTTCCACTGTATGCGGTGTTTTGTATTTGACTGCACTTTATGATTTCCCGGTATCTGGTGAATTTTGAACTGCTTTTTGCCGTTCTACTCTGAAATGTTCTCTGGATGTAATGCAATGTTCAACAGCACATTCAAAGAAAAACGCTGTCCCACTTTTTCTGTCAGTGTAGCACCATGATATTTTTCCGCCACCGATTTGATATTGGAAAGCCCTGTTCCCGCCGGGGGCAGCGGTTCATCGGAACACGTATTTTCAAACACCAGCATATAAAAATCACCCTGCCGTTCCCCTCGGATACGGATGAACTTCTCCCCCTTAGCGGATTGACACGCATGGATCGCGTTATCCAACGCATTTGCAAAAATCACACACAAATCAAAATCATCCATCCCGCAGGGCCTTGGCAGGAGCAGCGAAACCTCTGCTGTAATTTCTTTTGCCAGTCCCAGCTTTTCACTTAGCAAAATATCTACCGCTGGATTACCTGTTTGATATGGAAAGGACAGGGAAGTCGAAACTGTTTTCAGTTTGTTTAAGTATGCTTTGCTTTCATCCAGTTCCCCATTATTTAACAGCCCATTCAGTACAGACAGGTGATTCGCAATATCATGGCGAAATGCTTTCGTTTGCTCGTAGCGTCTTTGTGCCTCGGCAATATAGTTTTTTTGTACTTGGGCTGCCTGCTCCAAAGATCGTAACGCCGCCTGCGTTTGAAAGCTGTGACAGATGTGCTGGTAGGCATACAGTGTGCAAAGTAACGCGGCCAGCCCCAGGATCTGCATGACTAATAACGCACTGTATTTTCCGGCCTCCCCTAACGAAATGGACGAAGGTAAGACGCTGTATGAAGTTTGCAGAATATACAGTTCAGCAGCAAAGAAAAACAGTCCGGGAAATAGTAACAAACCGACATACGGCATTTGACGGTCTTCTGTCAGAGATAGAAATTTCAATACCGCGCCGCAGCAACAGGCGCAGACTGCAAAAACGGTCAGCGTTGCTAAAAGACATAACAGATACAGCAGTTTTTTCCCGAGCATAGGGGGGAATAGTATTACCTCTGCTGAGTTGATGATCCCGAAAGAAAGCTGCGTAATATAAACTGCCAAAATTGCAGCGGCCCAGGATACAGATTGCCGGTTCCGCAAAGCCAGACGGCTCACGCCGTATAATAGAAGCAACTCCGCACCGATGGCCAGCACATCGTGAAAGTCGAATGTAGTGAAAACCCATTGTATGGTGCAGAGCAGAAAAAAGTAGACAGCGAAGTGCCATATTTTCTGTTTCTTCCCGGTCAGACGGCTGACAAAAGCAATGTGCATCACACCTTGCCCAAACAGGCAAAGACCGTCAAGGCATAAGCTGAAATAGTCCATATCAAAAAATCCTCTCTTTCATATAACGCAAAAGAGCCTGCGTTAAATCTCGTTTTGATATCACCTGAGCCATAACCGGCTCGTCGTCACAAATTACAAATTTTATCATCTTCATCACCACGCTTCTAAAACAGAATAACAGATATGGGATAAGAAAACAATCCCAGTGTATTCAAATGGCCTGAATTTGTAATGAAATGTGTGACCTAAATTGTATCCAGGCAAGAAGGATTTTGGTACAAAGCAAGGATCTTCTGTGCCTTTTCCTTTAAAATATTTCTTGCCTCCACCGGTTCGATAATCTCCATATACTCTCCAAAAGACAGCAGATACAGGAAGGTCCAGTCGCTCAGCTGGTACCGGAACGTGACCTCCAGCGTACCGTCGTCCAATTTTTTAATGTATTTTTCCTGAAATTCATCATAGACCTTATACGCGATCTTTTCCGAAAAATGCAGTTTGAACAGGGGGATATCGTATTCTTCCTTATAAGAGGGATTCAGTGAAAAATCCGCCGGCAGCTCCCGGTCAAACAGCTCACTGGTGATCACAAGCTCCCGCATGCGGGACATTTTATAGGTGCGGATCTCCTTTCTGCGCCGGGAATAGGCGATCAGATACCAGGCATGGGATTTAAAAATTAATTTCAGCGGTTCCGCAGTTTGCTCGGTGACCGTCAGCTCCGAATTATAATACGTAAATGTGATCACATATTTGTTGATGACCGCGCGCTCCAACGCTGTGATATTGTTCCGTTCCTTTTCCGGACTTCCCCAATAGGAAAAGTCGATCTCCAGCCATTCGGACTGCAGATTGTGGCTGAACAATCCGGCAACCTTGTTCAGAGTTTTTTCCGCATCCGGATAATTCGACGATTTCAGGATCAGCAGCGCCTGCACAATATTGCTCTGCTCCGCCTGTGTGAAATAAGTCTTGTCCAGTGAGAAGCCCTCCAGCAGAGACAACCCTCCTCTGTATCCCTTCTGCGACAGGATCGGGATGCCGGCAGCCGACAGGATATTGATGTCCCTGTAGATCGTGCGGGCGGAGACACCAAGTTCCGCTGCCAGCTGCTTTGCTGTGATATTCTCATGGCTCAGCAGGAGAAAAATAATCTGGATCAGTCTGTCTATCTGCATTGTTTCCCTCTTCCTTTTTATAGTTCTTTCCCATTTTTTGCGGCAAGCTGTTTTAAATGGTTTAGAAGATCCGGCTTTTCTCTCAGGTATGTTTCCAGGATAGAGCAGGGAAAGCTGCCGCACTCGGCGCAGCTTTGGCAGGATTTTTCCATTCCGCAGTTTCGGATCTCACAGGCTGCGCACATTTTCTCTGATACCGTATCAGAATGGCAGCCCAGGCAATATAGATCCTCCTTTTCAAATTTACAGGTCTCCGTGGAATATTCTTTCGCCAATCGCGCCTGTTCTTCCGTATTCTGGCTGACAGAAGCAAGATAGACGGCGCATTCCTTACAATTCAATCCGCAGTATGCGAATTCCATGAGATCAGCTCCTCTCCCAAGTATTTGTCATGGGGAACGATGAGGCACTTGTCAATCGCCTTCCAATAGGTTCCGTAAAGATTTTTCTGCGCGGTTCCGTAGCTTTCTTTCGTATCAAATTCCCAATACAGCACATATTTCACGCTTTTTACAATGCGGGTGAGCTCCAGAGGGGGAAGTCCTTCTCTGATCTGCTCCATATCGATGCGGTATCCCCGTTTGATGAGCCGGAGCAGGAGCAATCCCTCCTGCTGTTCCAAAAAGCTTTTCGCTTCCTGCATCAGTGCTTCAAATTCCTTCGCTTTTTGCGGCTTGACCTGATAAATGCAGGTTTCACTAAATGACATATCTGGTTCCTCCTTTGTGTTGCAGCCATTCAGAACGGCAGCAGATTTATCTGGCATTCATGATATCCTATTTTATCATCAGAAATATGACATCAGCGTGTCGCATTTCCCGAATTTTTCAGAAACAAGAACGATATAAACCATCCGGGGGATGCACATGATTTTTATCGTTCACTATATTTTATCATGTACTTTCGTCACTGTCACTGGAGTTTTGTGGAAGTTTACTGATTTTTGACAAAATAATTTTATTGTATTGACAAATATTCACAAATCATTTATGATGTTCGTAGAATAAATTCGGCGAATAAATTCTATAAAAAGAAAGGAGTCTATCATGTCAAACAAGTATGCGAAATTATTTGAAGCATGTGAGATCGGAAAACTGAGGATCAAGAACAGAATCTTCATGGCACCTATGGGGCCGGTGGGATTTGCTGACCAGAACGGAGCCTTTACCCAGGCAGGACAGGAATATTACATAGAGCGGGCAAGAGGCGGGACCGGACTGATCATGACGGGAACTGTCAACGTGGATTACAACGAGATCTTGAGAGGCGGACTGCCGTGTCCCACCTGCAACCCGGTCGTGTTTACCCAATCTGCCGTAGATATGGTGGAGAGTGTACATGCCTTTGGCGCGAAGTTTTTCATTCAGCTTACAGGAGGGCTTGGGCGATCGGCATTTCCGGGAGCTACCTCCCAACAGATCGCGCCGTCGCCGGCAAAGAACCGGTTTGATCCCAGGATCGAGCATCGGGCCATGACAACGGAAGAAATTAAGGTACTCATTGGGAATTTTGTGAAATCGGCCGCCATCGCGAAGAAGGCAGGCTTTGACGGGGTGGAGATCCATGCGGTGCACGAAGGATATCTGCTGGATCAGTTTGGAATGAGCTTTTTCAACCAGCGAACAGATGAGTACGGCGGATGTCTGGAAAACCGTCTGCGTATTGCCATAGAGATCGTGCAGGGCATCAAGCAGGTGTGCGGAAAAGACTATCCGGTATCCTTACGTTTCAGTCCTAAGAGCTTTATGAAAGGATATGCCCAGGGGGCGGTGCCGGGAGAAGAGTTCGAAGAAAAGGGACGGGATCTGGAGGAAGGGATCCAGGCCGCAAAGCTGCTGGAGGCAGCAGGATATGACGCCCTCAATGTAGACGTGGGATGCTACGATTCCTGGTACTGGAACCATCCGCCGGTGTATTTCGGGACAAAAGGAATGTACAGGGAATACGGACGGATCGTCAAAGAGAACGTAAGGATCCCCGTACTGGTGGCAGGACGCATGGATGATCCGGAGATGGCCTGCGAAGCGATCGGGACGAGCTGCGATATGGTTGGATTCGGGCGTCCGCTGCTGGCAGACCCCTGCCTGCCCCAAAAGCTTGCATCCGGAGAAGAAGAGGACATCCGTCCGTGTATCGGCTGCCATATGGGCTGCATGGGACGGACCGCAAAGTTTGTCCATCTCTCCTGCGCAGTCAATCCGCAGTGCGGATTTGAAGCAGAACGGAGGATCATTCCTGCACCGAAGCCGAAAAAGGTGCTGGTTGTCGGCGGCGGAGTCGGCGGTATGGAATGTGCCCTGGTATTAAAGCAGCGCGGGCATGAGGTCATTCTGGCGGAAAAATCTGACCGGCTGGGAGGCGTACTGAATATCGGCGCGGTTCCCGACTTCAAGGAAGATGACAGGCAGCTCATAGCATGGTTTAAAAAGCAGGTGGAAAAGGCCGGAGTAGATGTGCGGCTGAATACGACAGTAACTCCGGAATATGTGGAAACATGCAAAGCCCGGGCCGTAGTCACGGCGACAGGAGGAACACCGGTGAGCCTGGAGCTTCCGGGGGACGGAACGTGGGTTTTCGCGGAGGATGTACTGACACAGAAGGTTCCGGCCGGGGAAAAGGCTGTGATCATCGGCGGCGGGCTGATCGGCTGTGAGCTGGCGCTGCATCTGGCACAGCATGGAAAACAGGTGTCGATCGTAGAGATCACCCCCGCACTTATGGGCGGCGGACACGGCAGCCTGCCGTTTATGAACTGGTCCATGCTGGTAGACCTGCTGAAATTCCATCAGGTAGAGATCCATACGGGCACAAAGGTTACAGAGGTCAGGAAGGATGGAGTTGCGATTGAAAAAGAAGGCGCAGAAGACCGGATTTCTGCAGACACGGTCATACTGGCCGCAGGCTGCCGTCCGGTCAATGATCTGTATGAGGAATTGAAGACTGCCGGAATACCGCTGTATAACATCGGAGATTCCAGAAAAGTCAATAATATCATGCAGGCAGTCTGGGACGGATTTGAGATCGGCTGTTCCATCTGAGAGGGGAGTCAGACGGGACGCAAAATGAAGAAAAGGGGGCTGTTCTTCCGACAACCCCAGTTCTAAAAACGAGGAGGATACACATGTCTGAAAACGGAATTATGATGAAAAAGGCGAAACAGGCGCAGATGATCTTTGAGGATATCATAGAAAAGACCGGAATCACGCCCCTTCCCACGGTGTTTGTAGGAGACGATTCGAAAAAGGAAATGTTCGAAAAGGGCTGTCTCGAGGATAATCCATTTCCCGGCCCGCTGGCGGCAGAACTGACAAAGCTGCGTGTGCCTGCGGTCAAAAATCTTTTCGAGGAGGAGCGGATTCCCCAGACCGCAGCCATGGCAGCCGTTTTGTCTGCATGCAGCTCGGTCGCGGCGGAGATTGGAAAGCTGCGGGGCGATGATGTGGACCATGCCGAGGTCTACTGTGATATGGCATTTGCAGGAATCCAGGCAGACCGGGTATTTATGGCGAATTATACCAACGAGGAATTCAAGATGAAGCGTCTGATGGCCGCCACCCATCTGAGCAATGCTCTGGCCGGAGAATGGCATAAATATAAGACGAAGGACGGACGCACCATTTCTCTGCATGCGTACTATCAGAATAAATTGAAGAAAATGGTGGAGGCTTTAAAACTCTCGAAGCCCTACGATCAGTATTTGATCAATACGGCGGAAGAGGATTCCAAAGAAGTGAGGGAAGTGATCGCGCAATATGATGCCCAGGAGCTGGAAGACATGATCTTTGACTGCGGCGCATGCGCGACGATCGTCAGGGACCGGACGGAGTGGGAGAACAGCGCGGTTGGAAAGGCGGTTCTCTCCATGCCGATCGTAAATGTGGAAAAGTGTGCAGAAGGTGCCGCTCCCTGCTGGGGAAAAGCAAATACAAGAGGCCCCCTTTCGGGAATGAAGGTTCTGGATCTGACGCATATCATCGCCGGTCCGGCCTGCTCCCGGATCCTGGCAGAGTATGGGGCTGATGTACTGCTGGTCAGAAGAGGAAGCTATATGAACCAGGAGCAGTGCATGAACGAATATGACGGATGGGCCGGAAAACGTCTGATCGATCTGGATTTCCAGATTCCGGAACAGCTGGAAAGGGCGAAGGAGCTGATCCGGGAAGCGGACGTGATCACCTATACATATAGAAACGGTTCGCTGGACAAATTCGGACTCTCAGAAGAAGAGATCCGAACGCTCAATCCCAATGTCATTTACTCGAACCTGATGTGCTTCTCTGATACGGAATGGAAGAATCGTCCGGGCTGGGCGCCCTGCGCGGAGGACATTTCGGGGATTTCCATCCGGAACGGCAGCGCGGAGCATCCGGAAAATTTAAGCGGCGTCCCCATGGATTATTTTCCGGGATTTCTGCTGGCGCTGGGAACGCTGCAGGCAATTTCCAGGAAGCTGAAAGAAGGCGGCGGATACCATGTGGTGACCTCTCTGACCCGGGGCGCGCAGTATCTGCATGAGTGCGCGGATTTCTGCAATGACTGGCACGAGACGGACCAAAGTAAAGTGGCGGAGCATTATGACGCGGACGTATGGAACAGTATGCTTCAATATGTGGACGGATGCGCCATTCCGGGAAATTGCGGATTCACGAGTCCGGCGGTAGTCAATACGGCATATCCGAGCAGAACGGAGAATCTGAGATTTACCGAAGGAAATGAATGGAGCCAGAATTAGGTTATTTAAAAACTGAATATGGAGAGTGGATGTCGATTTTCGAAAGGCGTTCTCTTGCAAACCGAAAAATCTTGCTATATAATGAAACTCACTGTATAAATGAGTTCAGTACATGATGGCATGAATCACCGGGTAAATATCGCACTTACTTCGGGACTCGTGCAGCGATGCACCAATACGAATACAAGGAGGCGCCGGTTTGGAAAAGATGACGAGCAGGAAGCAGCAGGCAATTCAGAGCAAGAGGCATATTTTGGAGACGGCATTCGCACTGACGGAAGAAAAAGGATTTGATTCTTTGACGATACAGGACATCTGTAAGGCAGCAGAGGTGTCGGTAGGTGCGTTTTACCACTATTTTGCCAGTAAGGAAGCGCTGATCCTCGAGTGGTACGGCGTGGCGGATGAATATTTTCAGGAAAATGTGATCCCGCGCCTGGAGAAGTCTGATGCAGATATTACGGAAAAGATGATCACATTCGCGGAGGAACAGGTGGGACTCGGTATGAAGTACGGTTCCAAACATATTTCCCAGTTATACCGGGCGCAGCTTCAGCATAACAGCGAACAGTTTTTCAGCATGGAGCGCGGCATGGTCAACGGTATGGTGGGACTTCTGAGATCCGGCGTGGAAAAAGGCGAGCTGAAAGAAGAGATCGTAGTGGAAGAGCTGGCCCATGAGCTGTTCATCATCATACGCGGTATCACGCTGGACTGGCTGTGGGGCGGCACACAGGAGCCCCGGACCCATGTGCGGAATATGGTGACAAATTATTTGTCCTTGTATCGAAAATGAAAGGAATGTTAAATTCAAAAAAGTCTTGTTGATTTCTTGACTTCCGTTAAAGAAATCAACAGGGCTTTTTTTGCTTTTGGATTGGAGGTTGACACAATGAAATATGATTTTGACCGGATTGTAGACAGAAAGAGCACTTATGATATGAAATGGCATTCAGCGGCGGTAGAGTCCTATCTTCACTGCCGGATTCCGGAGAACATGATCCCGATGTGGCTGGCGGATACAGACTTTGCCTGCGCTCCGGTAATCGTTGAGGCAGTAAAGAGACGGGCGGAAAAGGAGATTTATGGGTACTGCGCTCCGATGGCTGATTTTTATAAGAGCGTCTGCTACTGGCAGAAGCTGCAGTTTGACTGGACAGTAGAGCCGGAATGGATTTCCTATACCCCGACCGTGGTCGCTTCGATCAACATTGCCATCCGCGCGTTTACAGAAGAAGGAGACGGGGTCATCATCCAGCAGCCGGTCTATGACCCCTTTGCAACGATTGTGAAAAATACCGGGAGAACGGTGGTGAATAACGGCCTGGTTGTAAAGGACGGGGCATTTCGGATGAATCTGGAGGAACTGGAAACGCTTGCCGCGAAGCCGGATAACAGGCTGATGGTTCTCTGCAGCCCCCATAATCCGGTTGGAAGGGTCTGGACGAAGGAGGAGCTGCGCGCAGTGGCGGAGATCTGTCTGAAGCATGAGGTGATGCTGGTAACGGACGAGATCCATTCCGATATCGTGTATGAAGGACATACGCATTATCCGCTCCTCACTCTGGACGAGCGTTATGCGCAGCATTTCATCCATTTGACCGCACCGGGAAAAACCTTCAATGTGGCAGGTCTGAAAGTGAGTGCGGCGATCATCCCGAATGAGGAAATCCGGACCCGGTTCGCAAAAATGCAGATTGCCATGTCTCTGGATGTGAGAAATACATTCGGAATCGAGTGCATCACGGCGGCCTATTCGCCGGAAGGAGCGGAGTGGGCCAGACAGGAGGTGCAGTATCTGCAGGAAAATGTAGATTTTCTGGAGAACTATCTCAGAGAGCAGATGCCGGAAGTGACCATGATCCGTCCGGAAGGGACATTTTTATGCTGGCTCAATTTTTCAAAGCTGGGGCTGGGAGACGCGGAGCTGTTCCGGAGATTTCTCTATGACGCAGGTGTGGTCTGTGTACAGGGACCCTGGTTCGGACCAGGCGGCGAGAATCATATGCGCCTGAATATCGGCTGCCCGCGGAGTATGCTTAAGGAGGCTCTGGACAGGATAAGGCGTGCTGTTTATGCATAAAGGTTCCGGGGAGTGCAGGAAAAAGAACTGGAAAGAATCTCAGAAATTAAAGCGGAATGAGAGAAGAAAGGAGTTCGATCATGAACGAGGAAAATAATAAGAAATTGTCGCGTCTGGATTTATTGTCTATGGCAACCGGGCAGATCATCGGCGTCGGGATCATGACCATGACAGGGATCGCCATCGGATTTACAGGGAGGAGCGTGAACATTGCTTATCTTGTGGCAGGCGTGCTCACATTGATCGCCCTGATCCCGCAGATCTATATCGGCGGAACAGCAAACTTTTTCGGAGGGCAGTATTCTCAGATCGCAGTGCTCAGCGGACAGAGGATGGCGGGAATCTATATGTATATCCAGCTGTTCAGCGCACTGGCGATCAGCATGTATGCGCTGTCCTTTGCGGATTATTTTCTGTCACTGTTCCCGGGAGTCAATGCAAAGCTGATCTGCTTTGTGGTATTGACTATTTTATATGGATTGCATTTTTTCGGAGTGAAGCAGGCCGCCCGCCTGCAGAATATTTTATGCGTCATCCTGGCTGTTGCGATCGCCGCTTATATTGCATTCGGCATCGGGCATATTCAGGGGGACTATCTGACCAGCGGATTCCTGACAAAAGGGATCGGCGGATTCGTGATCGCGTCGGTATATCTGACCTTTGCGGCCGGCGGCGCCCAGTATGTTGTTAATTATAGTGCGGTTGCAAAAAATCCGACCAGGGATATTCCATTTGCCATGACAGCCTCCACACTGGGCGTCGTGCTGGTGTATGCGGTGATGGCAACGGTAGCGGCCGGCGTGCTTCCGGTAGAGCAGGTGGCAGATCAGCCCCTGAGTGTTTCCGCAGGAGCCATCATGCCGAAAGGGATCTACACCTTTTTTGTAGTCGGAGGGGCCATGTTCGCGCTGCTGACCACATTGAACTTTAATATCGGGATGATCGTATTTCCGGTCAGCCGTGCCAGCGTGGACGGGTGGCTGCCGAAAAAACTGGCTGTACGCAACGAAAAGTTCGGCTCCGCCCATTGGATCCTTCTGCTGTTTTATGTGGTGGCGATCGGCCCGATCCTGATCGGTCTGGACCTGAATACGGTGGCAAACAGCACGGTGATCCTGTTCACAGTCATCCGAGGGGTGATCGCCTACTCTGCCATGAAGCTCCCGAAAAAGCTTCCGGAGCTCTGGAAGAAATCCAAATTCTACGTGAGCGACGGAAAGCTGAAAGCGATCTGTATCACCGCGATGGCAATTGCCGGGCTGTCCGTGGTTGTCCTGCTGGTATCCACTTCGATGGAGCAGATCATAGGAAATATTGCGATCCTGCTGATTTCTGTAACTGCGGGAACGATTGTAAACAAGAATGTGCATTTGACGCCTTCTTATGAAGAAGTGCCTTAAATCGTTACTATTCACAGGGTGTTGGAAAGGCAATGAATGAGAAGAAATGAGAAAAAATTATTGAGATTTGAAAAAAGTTGTTGACATTTGATGTTTCCAGTGCTAGAATGAGTCTCAATAAAAGAGGGTGCTAGCGATTATCCATGCTATCGGACGACCTGGAAAGCCGAGCCAAAAGGGTGTTAGTGGATAATCGCTGGCGCCTTTTTTTCGCTCATGGGAAAGATTTCCCGGTAAAAAAATGAAGGAGGACAAAAGAATGAGCAAAAAAACAAAACAAGTGAATCCGATGGCGTGGGTGTTTCTGGCAATTGTACTTGGCATCGCAAGTGCATTGATCTGGGGGGAGAAAATGTCGTTTCTGGCTCCGATCGGCAATATTTTCATTAATCTGATCAAAATGTGCTGTGTGCCCCTGGTGATGTGCAGTATCATGAAAGCGGTGGCAAACATGAACGACATGAGAAAGCTGGGAAGGATCGGTGGAAAAATGCTTGGCCTGTACGTAGCATTCGGCGCGGTTTCCGGAATACTGGGGCTGATTCTGGCATTTGCGACAAATTTGGGAAGCGGCATTACACCGTCCAATGCAGAGGAGGTAGAAGCGCAGTCTTTCAGCGTGCTTGAAGTGATCGTAAATATGGTCCCGTCCAATGTGTTTTCGGCGATGTCCAATTTTGAACTGCTGCCGTGTATTGTATTTTCTATATTTTTTGGGATCGCGTTGACCATGATCGGGAAAAAAGCGGAGCCTGTACTGGAGGTGCTTGACGGTGCGCTGGAAGCGATTTATAAGATCATTGAGATGGTCATGAAGATTTCCCCGATTGGAATTTTCGCGCTTCTTGCCGCCGGAATCGGCTCCAGCGGCAAGGAAGTACTTTCCACCTTAGGTGTTCTCATCATTCTTGTAGGAATCGGCTGCGGTCTGTTGTTGGTCATCTATGCCATTGTGACAAAAGTTTCCAGCGGCGTGCCGATGAAAAAGATCATCATGGCATATATCCGGGTGGCGGCTACGGCATTTTCTACCAGAAGCTCTTCGGCAACCCTTCCGCTTACGATGACGACAGCTACAGAGGACCTGAACTGCGACAAAGAGGTGGCAAGCTTTACGCTTCCAGTAGGCTGTACCATCAATATGAACGGATTTATATGTGAACTCTGTCTGATCGCCGTACTGGCAGGCAATTTTTACGGTTCTCCGCTGAGCCTGGGACAGTGTCTGATCGCAGTCGTGATCTCCACATTGTCCGGGATCGGAATGCCGGGGATCCCAAACGGCGGCGCGGTATTCTATGTGGTATTGTTTGGTGCCCTCGGCCTGCCTAACGGTGCGCTGATCGCAATGCTTCTGGGTGTGGAAAGTCTGATGGACATGATCTGCACTATGGCAAATGTATGTGGGGATATGGCCGCGGCCAGCGTGATCTCGGCATCGGAAGGAAGAGGAAGGGTACAATAAGCGTTCCCGTCAGCCGGAAAAAAACGGCTGCAAAGGAAAAATTTGGATATAATGACGATAAAAACTAGGAGGATTCTATGGATTACAGATTTGATCAGGCTTTGGATCACAGAAACGACGGTTCCATCCGATGGGAGCAGCCTCCGGGCCGGGATGACATCATCGGCATGGGGACGGCGGATATGGATTTTGAGTGTGCACCGTGTATCAAAGAGGCACTGAGGGCGGTCGCCGAGGAGAATATATATCATTATAGGTTTAAGCCGGAAGGCTACTACCAGTCGGTGATCCGCTGGTTTCGGGACAAGTACGGACTGGAAATAAAAAAGGAATGGATGAGCAATGTTCCGGGAACCATCGGCGCGATCCGTCTTGCCCTGGAGCGTTTCAGCAGGGAAGGGGACTATGTATTGATGCAGAGCCCGTATTTCGCGCCTTTGAAAAATACAATTATCGGAGCCGGGCGGCATTTTCTGGAAAATCCGATGATGGAAACGAACGGAATATTTGAGATTGATTTTGAGGATTTTGAGGAAAAAATCCGTATAAACCGGCCTTCCGTATTTTTGCTGGTCAATCCGCAGAACCCAACGGGACGGGTCTTTACGATGGAAGAACTGGACAGAATGGTCGAGATTTGTGCAAAGTATCATGTAAAGATCCTATCGGATGAGGTTCATTTTCTGGTGACCTATGAGGAACATAAGCATATTCCGATTCTGGCTGTTTCAGAGACGGCCAGAAAAATAGCCGTCCAGATATTCAGCTTCAGCAAGGGCTTTAACATTATGAGCCTGCCCCACGGCATTGTACTGATCTCAGACAGGGAAATGCAGGAGCAATGGATGGAATTTCTGACGCCTTACAGCTTCGGATATGCTTCCAATTCCTTTGCCATCGCGGCGGTTACGTCTGCCGCCGGAGGTGCGGCCGATGCGTGGCTGGATCAGGTGAATGCGTATCTCTATGAAAACCGGGAATTGTTCCTGGCTGAGGTAAAACGCAGGAAGCTGCCCATCAGGCCGATCAGGCCGGAGGCCGGATTTCTTTACTGGATCGACTGCCGGGAATCCAAAATCGCGCCGGAGCTGTTGGGGGAATGCTTTATGGAAAAAGCGGGGATCCGTCTGAATAACGGGCTGGATCACGGAGAAGCCGGCAGGGGATTTGTAAGATTAAATTTTGCAGTGACTCGGACAAAGCTGCTGGAAGCGCTTGACCGCATGGAGGAAATGTTTCGCCGATTTGTCGATCACTCTATTTAGATCAGCTTGATCAGGCTTTAGACGAAACGTCGGAAAATAAAGAATTGCATGAGCTAAAGGCTATTTTCCAGCTTATGTTAGAAGATGGCGATTGACCATAATAAATCAGGGCGTGAAGTCTGGAAAAGTCTGACAGCCCGGACAGAACGAGAAAACGGCAGCGGCTCACTGCCGTTTTCTTATCATCAGAAATATGACATCAGCGTGTCGCATTTCCCGGATTTTTCAGGCATAGGAATGGTGGATTTTATTTTATCATGTACTTAAGTCTCTGTCACTACGATTCCGATTTTTGCTTCTTCAAAAGTATTCTGCATACAATGACCGACGCAAAAAATACAAGGATTAGATACCACAGATTTTCAAGGCAAAAGCCATCGTCCAGCATCAACCGGTATCCCCAGGAGGCGGGGAAGATACGCCCTGCCGTTTCAAGAAAACCGGGCAGCAGATCCATGGGGAACATGATCCCCGAAAGCATAATGGAAGGCAGAAACACCAGCTGCGCGATCATCGTCAGTTTCGCCTGATTTTTAATAGTCAGTCCTAAAATACTTCCCACGCTTAACGACACCATGATGTATATCGCAAGCGCGACAAAGAAGATCGGGAGCTGTGCCGGCAAAACGGCTTCGAATAATACGGGAGCCAGCAGCACGATCACAGCGCAGGAAATCATCAAATGGATCCATGCGGAGAGAAACATCGTAACAAGACCCAGATAGACAGGCACTCCGTTTGCTTTATAAATTTTGCTGATGTCACTTCCGTAGGTTTCGATCAATGACGGCGGCATCCCGATAAACGCTCCCATGGATACACTCATCACGATCATAGACTGGATGAGCGTGCTTCTCATATCGGGCATAACCGAAGTGAAAATACCGCCCATAAGAAGAAAGAAAATCAGCGGAACGATATAGCAGGTCACTAGCAGGGATTTACTCCGTATATCCAATTTCCACTGTAACGCAACACCATATAAAAATCCGCTCATCCTGCGTCCCTCCTTGTCATTTCCATAAAATGCTGTTCCAGTGTGCCGCGGTCCACTTTGATATCTGACACATGAATTCCCTTTTGTTTCAGCTCGCCGAGCAGGGAGATCAGAGTATCTTCAATATTGTCGGTCTCAAAAGTACTGTCCCCTGACTGGGTTTTGATATGGATAAAATATTTTTTCCCAATCCTGTCTGTCAGCTCCGAGGCTGTGCCGCAAAAGACAATATTTCCATGGCTTAAAATCGCAATGCGGTCGCATAAGGTCTCGACCTCCGCCATATCATGGCTTGCCAGGACAATGGTTTTTCCCTGTGATCGGAGCCTGTGGATCTGCTCATGAAGCGAAAGCCGGCCTTCCACATCAAGCCCCGCAGTCGGCTCATCGAGAAAAATAATATCTGGATCGCCGATCAGCGCAAGGGCGAGATGCAGCCGCCTTTTTTGCCCTGTAGACAGCTGGGCATACTGCTTTTTTTCCATTTCCCGGATACCGAGAGTATGAAGCATCGAGCAGTCGATCTTTGTTCGATTCCATTTTGCAAACAGCTTTACCGCCTCCATGGGTCTGATATGGGCGGGCAAAGAGGAGGACTGCAGCTGGATCCCTGTTTTCCCGTTTACGAGGACCGTACCGCTGTCATAGTTCCGCAGGCCCTCGATACATTCGAGAGCTGTCGTTTTTCCTGCGCCATTGACACCGAGCAGAGAAAAAACTTCTCCCTTTTCGATCAGAAGATCAAGTCCCTTAAGAACCATATGGCTGCCATAGCTTTTCTTTAATCCACTAACCTGTATTGCGTGATGCATCATTCCACCTCCTCGAAGGGATTTGCTCCGAGCTTTGAAAAGTAGATCTGCAGAGCCGGCTCTAAATAGTCGTTTACGGTTTTTTGCCTTTCTTCCCAGGCATTTGCGGCAGTATCGATATTGCCGATTTCCATCAATTTCGGCAGCATATTCCTATCGCCGTTTGTAAATTCCATGATCAGGTTCCAATATTCTTTTACAACCTGCTGACATTTTTCGCTTTCGGAGGGCACATGTTCCTTTTGAAGCTGTACGATTTCATCACTTAAACGATCAAATCGGTCCATAAAATTTAAGCCGCTTTCCTTATCAAATCTTTTTCGGATATGGTCAAGCGTATCATCATCAAAACGCTTGATCAGATAGTAAAAGCCATTGTTCATCTGCAGATTGACGATAATATCTGCATACTTCTTAAAATTGACTGTCTGCATTTGCAGCACTTCTGATTTTAACCGTTCGACCGCGGTCAGAGAAGCAGTCAGCTGTTCTATTTTCCTGCGTATGTCATCAGCCTGTTTGGTAAGAGCGTCTGCAACATCCGCTGGTGTTTCTAAAGAAATCAAGCGCTGCTTTATGTCATTCAAAGAGAAGCCCAAGGATTTCAAGGACGCGATCTGATGAAGCATAATCAAATCCTTATCCGTATAAAGCCTTCGCCCGCCCGCGCTTTCTGCGGATGGAGAGAGTAATCCCTCTTTATCGTAATACTGCAGGGTTCGGACCGTGATCCCCATTTTCTTCGCGGCTTCCCCAACGGTCATATATCCATCGGGAATTGCTCTGTATTTTGCCATAGTTTCTTACCTCCTGAGACATATTATATACTCACAGACGATGAAATCTGCTGCAAGGAACTGTCTGAAAATAATTTATACATCTTGTATTCAGTATAAATCATTACGCGGCGTCACAAGCAAGAACTTTTCGGAAAGTTTTTCAGAAAAAGTCAATATAGCTTTTCTTGTTGTATTATCATATGCGGTTTCTGAAACCATTACAAAAACGACAGGAATTTCCATAAATTAGAACGTAACTAACAAAAAAACCGAAAGAAAAAAGCATATTTTTATACTAGAATTTAATCATCAACCAAAACAAGAGAAAGAGAGGAAATCAAAATGAAGAAATTAAGAGTAGGAATCGTAGGCTGCGGAGGGATCGCGAATCAGAAGCATTTTCCGGCATTGAAGTCTCAGAGCGAACTGTGTGAGATGGTGGCGTTCTGTGATATCATCGAGGAGCGTGCGAAAAAAACGTGTGAGGAATACGGGGCGGAGGGCGCGAGGTATTACACCGATTATACTGAGCTTCTAAAAGATGAGAGCATTGATGTCGTTCATGTCTGCACTCCCAACGTGGCGCACTGCCCGATCACGGTCGCGGCATTTGAGGCGGGCAAGCATGTGATGTGCGAGAAGCCGATGGCAGCGACCACAGAGGACGCGGAGAAGATGATGGAGGCATGGAAAAAATCCGGAAAGAAATTCACCATCGGATATCAGAACCGGTTCCGCAAGGATACCCAGATGCTCCATGCTGCATGCGAGGCGGGCGACCTGGGAGAGATTTATTTTGCAAAGGCTCACGCGATCCGGAGAAGAGCGGTGCCGACCTGGGGCGTATTTCCGGATAAATCCAAACAGGGCGGCGGTCCGCTGATCGATATCGGGACACATGCACTGGATATCACGCTGTGGATGATGGATAATTATGACGTAGAGAGCGTCACAGGTTCCGTATTCGAAAAGCTGGGACACCTGCCGGAGGCAACGCAGGGCAATATGTTCGGGGCATGGGATCCCGAGACTTATGAGGTAGAAGATTCCGCATTCGGGTATATCAAGATGAAAAACGGGGCGACCATCTTTTTGGAGGCGGCCTGGGCCATCAATATGAAGGATTCCCGGGAAGCAGCAACCACACTCTGCGGGACAAAGGCAGGCGCGGAGATCATCGGCGGCATGAGCAAGGAAGGCGGCTATGACCTGGTGATCAACAAGACCTCACACGGACAGCTGACTGAGGAACGGCTTTCCGCAGGCGGAACCATCGCGTTTTTCGAGGGCGGATCCGACAAGGAAGAGGTGATCGAGTGCAAGCAGTGGCTGGAAGCCATCCTCAACGATACGGAGCCGCTGGTAAAACCGGAGCAGGCATTCGTTGTGACGAAGATCCTCGACAACATTTACAAGGCAAATCAATTGGGCCATGAGATCAAATTTTGATGAAATATTCGAAGCGGCAGACGTCTCTGCAGCCTGCCGTTTTGAACAGTTACTTTAATGAAAAAAAGGAGGATCAGCAGAATGGAAAACACAGGAATCAAACGCGCTTCTAAGCTGGGTGTGATCTGCTACGGCCTGGGAGATCTGGCATCGCAGTTTGTATGGACATTTGTAGGCTCTTATTTAACTATTTTTTATACGGATATTGTCGGGTTCGCTCCGGCAACGGTATCTGTGATCATGCTCATCGCAAGAGTATGGGACGCGGTGAATGACCCGATGATGGGCTCCATCGCGGAAAACACGAGAACAAAATTCGGACGGTTCCGGCCCTATATCGCGTTTGGATGTCCGTTTCTGGCAGTCTTTGCGGTGATGACCTTTATCAACATGGGGAACGGTACGAGCGGAGTGATCTTCTCCGCGCTGGTCTACATCATCGCGGGCATGCTGTATACACTGGTGAATATTCCGTATTCCTCACTGGCGGCAGTCATGACCGAAGATTCCGGGCAGAGGACTCTGATCGGGACATCCCGCTCCATCGGCATGAATGTGGGAATGATCATCGTCAATTCCTGTTCGGCAGGACTGGCTCTGCATTTTTCCGGCGAAGGCGCTGAAGTGGCAAACGGGCACGGCTACATGATGACAGCAATTATTTATTCCATCATCGCGATCCCGCTCTTCCTGATCGTATTCGCAACCTCGAAGGAGGTCATTGAATCCGCAGGCGAAGCGCGCAAGATCTCCCCGAAGGAAACACTGGGCGCCATGGTTTCCAACCGGTATCTGATGACCGTGTTCCTGGTGTCCACGATCCAGATGATCGCGTTCATGGGACGGATCTCTATCACTACATATTACGTGATCTACTGCCTGGGCGCGTTTACCCTGATCGCGCTGATCATGACGATCCCGTCCATCGGCGGTATCATCGGCTCCCTCTTTGTGGCGCCGATCGCGAAGAAGCTTGGAAAGAAAAAGGTGCTTGCCCTCACATTGCTTGGTCAGGGGATCGGATTGTTCATTGTATACTTCGCGCCCTTTGATAATATGACCATGATCCTGGCCGGACACTGGATCTATGGGATCTTCAACTGCGGATTTCCGATCTGCCTGTCCATGGTCGCGGACTGTGTGGACTACCAGCAGGAAAAGACCGGCTTACGGATGGACGGAAGCTATTACGCGGTCTATGGATTGTCTACAAAATTTGGAAATGCCATCGGCTCCGCGGTGGGTATTATGCTCATGGCCGCTTTCGGATATGTAGCAAATGCGGAGCAGACCCCGGAGGCACTGCGGGGCATCAATATCACGGTAAATCTGCTTCCTGCGATTCTGCTGGTGATAGCGGCAGTGCTGCTATACGTCCTCTGGAATAAGACAGACGCTGACTTTGACGCGATCCGCGAGAGAAACCGGAAGAAGGAACTGTGAAAAAATAAATCCGAATTGGGGGAGCGGAGAAAATTCAAAATGTGGTCACGATTCCGAGCGGCAGCAGACGAGTCTGTGGCCGGATGTTCGGAATCGTGACAAAATATAGAAAGGATGGAAAAAATAATGGGAATCAAAACAAGTGTAAGTCTGTACAGCCTGCAGTATCAGTTTCTGCACGGCAAGATGAACCTGGAAGATATTTTTAAATATATGAAGGAACTGAACGCGGACGGCATCGAGATCCTGCCGGACCAGATGCTGAAAGGGACTCCGACTCCTTCGGAAGAGACCTATGCCGAATGGGACGCGCTGAATCAAAAATACCCGCTCGGCCTTGCCTGCGACGACGTATTTTTAAATACAAATATGTTCAAAAACCGGGAGCTGACGAAAAGGGAATGTATCGAGCTGATCAGGCAGGAGATCGTCATGGCGCACCGCCTTGGGTTCAGGATCATCCGCCTGGTATCCATGGTGCCGGCGTGGATCCTGGAGCCCTGTCTGGAGACCGCCGCTCTGAACGATGTGGCAATGTGCATCGAGATCCACGGAGGATTGGGCTTCGGGGTACGCAAGACGGAAGAGTACCTGGAAGAAATGGTGCGCCTGGATTCTCCGTACATCGGGATCGTGCCGGATACCAGCCTGTTTATGAAGCGGCCGCCCTGTGTGGTGGATGAATACTGCATGCAGCTCTATGGAACGAACCCGGATCTGGTGAAATACGCCAGGGAGATTTTCGAGCAGGGAGGAGACACCTTCCGGCTTACGGCGAAAAACGGCGGAAAGATGGATCCGAAGCTGATGTCCTATGTAAAGGATCCGGCAAAGGATATGTTCTACGCAACCAATCTGGACGGATACGAGAACCGCAGCCTGTCGGAAATGGATCCCTATATTAAGTATATTAAGCATTTCCATTTTAAGCTCTATGAAATGACAGAAGCAGGGGTGGAGTACAGCATTGACTTCAAGGAGGTTCTGGAGTATCTGCATCAGAATCACTATGACGGCTATGTTTCTACGGAATACGAAGGAAACCGCTGGGTGCTTCCAGGACAGCCGATCCCGGAAAAGGAACAGGTTGCGGCGCACCAGAAACTGATTCAGAAGCTGATCAGGAAAATCGAAGGATAGGAGGCAGGCACAATGTTTGATAATAATGTATTTATAGAAGGAACCTGTAAGAATACAGAGGAAAATGGAAAAGTGACCGGATATGAAATGCAGACCCATATTACGTATTACCGGGGGATTCCGCTGTCCATGATCAACTATGTAAAGGTGGCTGTGGACGGGACGGAGGTTCCGAAGGAGGACATCCGTTTTACACCGGACGGCATCGACTGGTTTACACTGGACGAGATGGAAACGGTCAGCGCCATTAAATGGGAATACGGGACTCCGGCAACGGTCCGGGTATTGAAGGAAGGGGGACTGGAAAAGGGAAGCCATGAGGTGACATTGACTGTGTGCACCAGGACCGCTTATATTCCGGTGCCGCTGGAGGGCGTTATGACCAGGACGGTTGTGATTGAGTAGAAAGGGGAGATCAAAATGAAACTGGGATTATTGACAGCCATCTGTGATGGCATGACATTGGAAGAGGTTGTGGATTTTGCGGCGGAAAATCATCTGGAATGCCTGGAAGTGGCCTGCTGGCCGCAGGGCGGGGCACAGCGCAGGTATGCGGGCGTCAGCCACATTGACGTGGCAAACCTGACAGAGGAAAAGGCGTCTGAGATCCGGTCATACTGCCGGGAGAAGGGGGTTGAGATTTCCTCTCTGGCATACTACCCCAACCCCCTTGACCCGGATCTGGAAAAACGTAAGGGCTATATCGAGCACATTTACAGGCTGATCGAGGCCTCCGCAATGCTGGATGTGAATATGATCACCACATTTGTGGGACGGGATCCGAAGAAAAATGTGGAGGAAAATCTGGAACTTGTGAAGGAGGTCTGGCCGCCGATCGTGAAATACGCGGAAGAAAAAGGCGTGAAGATCGGCATTGAGAACTGCCCCATGCTTTTTACCGATGACGAATGGCCCGGCGGGCAGAATATCATGACCTCGCCGGCCAACTGGAGAAAGGTGTTCGCCATTCTGGACAGCCCCAATTTCGGGATCAACTATGACCCGTCCCATTTTGTATGGCAGCAGATCGATTACATCCGGCCGCTGTATGAATTTAAGGACAAGATCTTTCATGTACATTACAAGGATATCAAGGTGTATCAGGATCGGCTGGCCGACGTCGGGGTCATGGCGCCCCCGCTTCAGTATATGTCCCCGAAGCTTCCGGGCCTGGGCGACGTGGACTGGGGGAAATATGTGTCCGCATTGACGGATATCGGTTACGACGGATACACCTGCATTGAGGTGGAGGACAAGGCGTTTGAGAAGAGCCTGGAGGACGCGAAAAAGGCAGTAGTTTTAAGCGCAAATTATCTTAGGAATTATATCTTGTGAAACGGCCGGATGGCCATTTCACATGAATTTCGTCCAGGGAATAGGATTGGATCCGAACGGCAGGAATCTGATAGAGATGTTCGGTTTCATCCTGAAAAATGATACGGCACGTGAGGTGTTTGGGAAAGCGTTCGGTCTTATCCGGATAGTCTTTTCCTATCAAAAAGTAGTCACAGATTCCGGATATGAAAGCGAAGAAAATATTTAGAAAAAGGGGCTGTTATGTCCGAGATTTTTTGATCTCTGGTGCAACAGCCCCGTGGCAGATAAAATCATTTTCCAAACAGATTGCTGTGTGATCCTGTGCGGGATAAGGTCAGTACCAGAACATCATCGTCAATGCGGTAGATAAGCAGCCAGTCAGGCAGCACATGACATTCACGGTGTCCGGCCCAGTTCCCGGACAAGGCGTGGTCTTTGTTTTTCTCCGGGAGGGGCATTCCCATGGCAAGGTTGGCGATTACACTCTCCAACAGCCCGATATCCAGGCCGCGCCTCATTGCCAGCTTGTAATCTTTTTTGAATTGTGTAGTAGGCTTGACTGTATATTTTGTGTTTCTCATGCTTTCAGGTCTGCGAACAGTTCATCCAGATCGGTATACCCTTTTACGGACGGATCTTTCGCAATCCTTTCCGCCTCCAGCATGGCGGCAAC
>CATLCV010000039.1 GCA_949893755.1 uncultured Lachnospiraceae bacterium
GATCAGGATCGCGGCATAATACCAGAGCATGTACGGTATCGTCTTGGCCAGCGTGGTATTTCCGACCTTGATCGATACGAACAGCGTATTGCCGACCGGCGGAGTGATATTTCCGATACACAGGTTGTACACAAGGATCAGCCCGAAATGTACCGGATGCATGCCGAAGGTCTTTACGATGGGCAAAAACAGCGGTGTAAAGATCAGGATCGCCGGAGTCACATCCATAAATGTCCCTGCGATCAGCAGGATCACATTCATGATCAGCAGGATCAGGAAATAATTATCCGTCAGCCCCAGCAGCGCCGCGGAAACCGCCTGCGGGATCTGCAGAAATGCCATCACCCAGCCCAGGATATTGGATACTCCGATCAAAAATACCACCATGCCGCTCATTTTTGCGCTGCTCACTACGATCTCCCAAAAGGATTTCAGCGTGATATTGCGGTAAAAAACTCCAAGCACCAGAGCGTAAACAACTGCGATCGCGGAACCCTCCGTCGCGGTAAATACACCTGCAACGATCCCGCCGATCACGATCACGATCAGCGACAGGGCCGGCAGCGCGTGGACCGTTGCGGCGCCCAGGTTCTTCCAGTCATATTTTCCTTCTGAGCCTTTGTAGCCCTTCCGCTTCGCAAGGATCACTCCTACAATGATACAGCACAGCGCCCACAGGAATCCGGGAACATATCCTCCCAGGAACAACGCCGCCACAGACGTTCCTCCGGATGCAAGAGAATATGTAATCAATGCATTGGAGGGCGGGATCAGCAGGCCGGACGGAGCCGATGCCCCATTGGTCGCCGCGCACAATGCCGGATCATATCCCAGATCTTCTTCGCCTTCTTTTACCATGCTTCCTACTGCCGCTGCCGCCGCAGACGCGGATCCTGAGATCGCGCCGAACAGGGCATTTGCCCCGGCATTGGTCACCAGGAGCGCTCCCGGCAGCTTGCCCAGGATCGCCATTACAAAATCAACCAGGCGCTTTGCGATTCCTCCCTGATTCATCAGGTTGCCTGCCAGGATAAAAAACGGGATTGCCGTCAGGCTGAATTTGCTCATTCCCACAAAGGTCCTCTGCGCGGCAGTGACCACCGACACGTCCAGCGGCACCGTCTGCAGGATCGCGACCAGGGCCGAGATCCCGATCGAATACGCGATCGGAACGCCCAGGGCCAGCAAGAGCAGCAGCACAACAAGAATCATAACCAGCGATTGGATTGCCATTTATACCGCCTCCTTTTCTTCTGTACGGCCCTGTACGATATCGATGATATTCAGGACCGTATAAATCATATTCAAGACTCCGCAGAGCGGCAGCACGATGTAGAAAATGCCGATCGGAACGCCCAGCGAAGAGGTCATCTGTCCCATAGCCAGTGTTGTGATCTGGACTCCGCCGAATACCAGGATGACTGCGGAAAACAGAAACGCGATCACTTCTCCAAGGCAGTTCAGCAGCTTCTGTATCGGCTCGCTGAACCGTTCCACAATGATCGGTATATTCATGTGCCCGCGCTCGCATGTGACCAGCGACGCCCCCAGCAGGCTCATCCATGCGAACAGGTATCCCACCAGCTCTTCCGACCATGTAGACGGGTTCTGCAGGACATATCTGGTAAATACCTGCCAGCAGGTCAGAAGTACCATGGCAAGAAAGCTGATTCCTGCCAGTCCGTTTAATATACGGGTTATCCCATTACGAAATGTATTCATCGATCCGCACCTCCTACTCTGCTTCCGACGGATATTCGGCGTTGTATTCCTGGATCCTGTCATAGATCGAAGTCAGATCCGGATACTTCTGCAGCATGTCCGCATGCATTGGTTCACATATTTCCTGGAATGGCTTTGTGTCCGGGTACAGGAAAGTGACTCCCTGCTCATTCTCCGCCTTTTCCTTCGCCGCTTCCACAGCCTTCACCCATTCCTCGCGCTCCACGCTGTTGACCAGCTCGAAGCCCTCTTCAAATATTTCCCTCTCCTCTTCCGGCAGTTCATTCAGAAACGCGCAGTTTCCGATCAGAATATCCGGGATCATCTGGTGCATATCATAAGAATAATATTTGCACACATCCCCGTGGCCGTTGGAGGTCAGCGCCATCTCATTATTTTCCGCTCCGTCAATGACCTTGGACTGGAGCGCGGTATATACATCCCCAAATCCCATCGGCGTAGCCGAACCGCCCAGCAGGCTCATCATCTCTACATTTGTGGGCGACTGCTGCACACGGATCTTGAGCCCCTTCAGATCGGCCGGAGCCTGAATCTCCGTTGATACCGTATAAAAATTACGGGTTCCCGCGTCGATCCATGTGACTGCCTCAAAGCCTGCCTGCTTCGTGGATTCGAAGATCGGCTCCACGATCTCCGGATCGTCCATGGAATGATGGTACGCCTCCGCAGACGCAAACAAATAGGGCAGGTTGAACAGTGTATAATTTTCTGAAAATGTTTCCAATATAGAATTACTTGCCACACAGAAGTCGATCGCGCCCGTCTGGGTCAGCTGAACCATGTCTGTCTGGGAACCAAGCAGCTCGCTCGGATAGACTTCTACGTTATATTTATCTCCCAGTTTTTCCTCGATATACTCTTCAAAGGCCATTAGTGCGATATTGGTCGGATGGTCTGTTGCCTGATTATGCCCGATCCGGATGATCTGCCTCTTGTCTCCCCCACCTGCACCGCAGCCGGAAAGCGCTGCTGCCACGAGTCCTGTGCTGACAAGCACAGCAAGCACTCTGCGACATTGTCTCATATTTTACTTCCTCCTTTATTATTTTTGTAACTTTAGAACAGCCGGTCTGTCTGTGACCTTCTGTTCCGGAGCATTACATTTTTGTAACAAAACGCGTCTGCCGGCATAGACATTGCTGGTCGGAAAGCCGTCCGCTTCACGCTCCGTACTTCCGCGGTCCGGGCTTTTTCAGCAATTGTTCTGTTGATATATATAGTATATCAAACCTCTGTTTTTTTTACGTGGTAGTTACTGCTTGAAACCTGGTAAATATTGCTATATAATATTAGTATAAAAATGTGTTTTTATGTATATTTACCAATTTTAGAAAGGTATTTTTGTGAACAATGTACAAAGAACGATTTAATCCAAGCCAGATTATGACGGAACGCTACTACGAATTTCACCACAGTTACAACGAGGTCCCTCCTGTAGTCGAATTTCACCAGCATCCTTTTTATGAGATTTTTTTCTTTTTATCCGGAAATGTAACATATATTATAGAAGGACGAAGCTACAAGCTCCGCCCGGGAGATATCCTGCTGACCAGCAGCTCCGACATCCACCGCCCCGACATCCGCCCCGGCAGGCCCTACGAGCGGATCGTCATCTGGCTGGCGGACGATTTTTTTGAGCGGCTGCAGGATTTTTTTGATGAAGACTTTACCGCCTGCTTTACGGACGCCGCCCTCAAGGATTATCGGCTGATCCGGCCTGACAGCCAGAATATCGCCCATTTAAAGCAGCTCTGCGACGAGATGTCCAAAGCCAGGCACAGCCGCGAGATGGGAAGCCAGGCCCTGACCTCCGCATACCTGACGGAATTTCTGGTATACGTCAGCCGGGCCTACTACGATGCCCCCGATTCGGTCAAGAATGACATTACGGAAAATGAAAAGATCAATCAGATCATTACCTATATCAATGAAAATCTGACCGAAGAATTATCCTTAGACCAGCTTGCCGCCGGATTTTACATCAGTAAATATTACCTCAGCCGGCAGTTCAAGCAGTTTACCGGATTATCCCTGTATCAGTATATCATGAAAAAGCGCCTCATCTCCGCCCGGAATATGCTGAAAGCAGGCAGTCCTGTGATGGATGCCTGCCTCTGCTGCGGTTTCAGCGATTACTCCAACTTCCTGAAAGCCTTTAAGCGGGAATTCGGACAGAACCCGAGCAAATATTCCAGAGGGTAGAGAGTTGAATGAATATTACAAGAGTAAAAACAGCAGAGACAGGATAGAAAAAAGCATTCCCGGACAAGTCTTGCAATTGCTGATATCATAAAGGTATGAGACTGGAATTTTTCAAGTAAAAGATGTAAATGGCTGCTACGGCAGGGGCTATTTTTTTCACCTCTGCCATAGCAGCCAGGCAGTCGTATCAGAGAGGATGCCGGGCAGATACGTTATTCTTCATGTACCGCATGTACTGCACACAAATTGTCAGCTGCGGCAGCATCTACCGGCATCCCATTTTCCCATAGCTCATTACAAGACAGATCTATATCATCATTCCATGATATCCCGTAGCCGCCGACATCTACTTTTACCTGCTCAAATAGTCCGTTAACATTGGAAAGCATCTTGAATACGTCCCATTTTTCAAACAGTGGCGCAACATTGTAGCGCTTGCATTCCCCCGTAGTAAAACGAATCAGCAGATGAAATGCTGGTAAAGGATGAACTTCTTTTACCTTATAAAACATATATTGCCCCCTTTCTGTTGACCACAATTATTTGAGCGGCGGAAGCTTCTTAAATTCCTGCGTATTCCAGATTTTCAGCAGATCTTCTTTGTGGCTTTCGGCCCATTCCCGAACAAGTGCCTGACCTTTAGCAGGCAGATCACCCTCTATCATTTCAAGGGTCTTAATATCAAATGCACCGATATATTCACCGTATACAGCGTGAAAATGCGGCGGGTTATGTTCGCTCTGCTGGAAATACATTTTGATGATTATTCCGTAGAACTTTGAGATTATCGGCATTGTTTCCACCTCCTTCCGGCTACTTTATTTTACCATAGTTTTGCTTATAGATTATACTGTATTTACATATTAACATCAATATACTTTTTTAATTATCCTTATCAGGCAATTGAGAAAATTTCCTAAGCACGGTTTTTGCAAGATAGATACTACGCTTTGATATCCCCGTCGTCAAACGGATCACCGCATTCCGGACAGAATTTCGGCGGTTTCGTCGGGTCTTCGGGCTCCCATCCGCATTTGTCGCATTTGTACTGCGGAACTCCTGCCGGCTTCGGGCGGCCGCATTCGGAACAGAACTTTCCTTTATTCACCGCGCCGCAGGCACAGGTCCAGCCATCCGCCGCAGGTTTGGGCGCTCCGCACTCCGTACAGAACTTCCCGGTGTTTCCTGCTTTTCCGCAGGAGCACGTCCAGCCTGACGCATCGGATACCTCGCCTGACGCGGCTCCGGATGGCTGCTGCCGATTTTCCTGTCCTGCATGCATACCGCCTGATGGCTGCTGCGGATTTCCCTGTCCTGTATACATACCGCCCGATGGCTGTTGATTCGGCTGGCCTGCGTAGGCACCGCCCGGCATCGGCTGATTTGGCTGCTGTCCATTCTGCTGCCTTCCCATCTCATACAGCCCCTGTATCCCTGCGCCTCCGGCCTGCTGCGCCATGCCCATTCCCATAAATCCGGTCATCGCGCCTGCAGTGTTCGCCGCCGCCGTGCGCATGGCGTCCGCCTGCGCCCCGGCCAGCGTTGCCGCCGCCATCCCCGGATCCCGCATCACCGCGGATTTCTGGAGCTGCTTGATCATGTCCTCGTCCTCCTTGGACGCGGTCACGCTGTTCATCCCGAAGGAGTAGATCTGGATTCCCCGAAGCTCCGTCCATTTCTTAGACAGTACCTCATTCAGAGCGTCCGAAAGCTCCATCGTATGCCCCGGCAGAGCGCTGTAGCGGATGCCCATCTCCGAAATCCTCGCAAACGCAGGCTGCAGCGCAGTCAGTAATTCCGATTTCAGCATAGAATCAATCTGATCCCTGGTATACACATTTCCCACATTTCCGCAGACATTTGCATAGAACGCCATGGGGTTCACGATCCGGTAAGAGTATTCTCCGTTGCAGCGGATGGAAATATCCACATCCAGTCCGATATTCCGGTCCACCACCCGAAACGGCACCGGGTTCGGCGTACCATATTTATTTCCCGGGATCTCCTTAATATTCACATAATAGACCCGCTGATTTTTCCCTGCGCCCCCGCCGAACTGAAAACGCTCCCAGGCCTCCTTCGCGATTCCTTTCAGCCCTTCCATAAACGGACCGCCGAATACCGACGGACTCGAGCCCATGTCGTAGGTATACGCTCCCGGCTCCGCGCACGCATCCATCACCCTGCCGTCTTCCACAATGATCATACACTGGCCGTCCGCCACTGCGATATGCGAACCGTCGGTAATGATGTTGTCGTCGCCCCTCCGGTTGGAGGAACGCCCCGACACATTCCGCACGCCTCTCGCCACCAACACATCCGCATCCAGGGCATCACAGTAAAAATATTCCTTCCACTGATCCGCCAGCGTCCCTCTGACCGCATTCGATGCTGCTCTTATCAATCCCATAATGTTCTCCTTTCCGCAAATGCCTTGAATTTTTATTTTTTTATCTTAGGAACTGTCAAAGAATTAATCTTTACATCTGACTTGTCGGATATATTGCAATCCGGCTTCCATCTCCGTCGCTGCCCATCTGCCGGCCTGTTAAACCGAAAATCCTTCAGAACTTCCCGCTGGTCCCCGAGCTGTCCGAGTGCATGCTTCCGCTCCCGCTGGAAGAGTGCTGTTCCGGTTTTTTCGTCCGGCTGACCGTATGATACAGGAACAGATCCGACCGATTCGACAGATGGAAGCTCCCGGCCTTCAGATATTCCATCGCGCCATTCTGGCGTACTCTGGTATTCATCCCTTTTCTCCAGGCGATCACAACTGCCGCGGAAATCCCCAGCGACAGCAGAAACGACACTCCATAGATCACCGGAAATCTCCATCCTTCCCGATATCGATGCTGCTCCGTATAAGGCGTTCCCTCCTCTGCCGCCGACAGATAATCATCCGCGATCGACAGATATCCGGAAAATGCCTCATAAAATTCTCCGTCCGACAGATCATCCAGGATCAAGCTTCCCAGCCGTTCCCTTGCATATGTAGAAAATGCTTCCTGCGCCGAGCCGAATCCCACCAGCCCCCAGTCGCGCTCCGCCATACTGATCGCCAGCATCACGCCGCTTCCGTCACTGTCCGCTCCCAGGTCATACTGGGAAAAGATCCGTCTCTGCCAGTCCTTAATATCTCCCCCGCCAAAATTCGGCGTAGTCACAATGTAGACTCCTGTGCCGTGTATTTTAAACAAACGCCTGCACTCGGACTCCAGCGCCTTTTCCTCATCTGCGGTCAAAAGCCCCGCGTCATCCTGCACCCAGCCGTCAAAGTAAGGAGCCTGATCTGCCGCAGCATCCCAGGACCATCCTTCTGCATCCGATATTTTATCTGCAGCCGCCGCTTCCGGCAGATTTCCCGGATTCAGGACGGATACACAGACCAACAGCAGCATAATTGCTGTTTTGCACACCGCATTCTTCCATTTTGTACCGCAGCTCTGCAAAGCCTCCTCCTTACATATTCTCTTGCCGCTTCTCATATATCGTTTCTTACATGATCTCTTTCCTATCTTCCTCACAGCTCCTCTCTCCATCTCATCCGCATGTCTATCACATCGCATCATCACAGCACACCCCCGAACAATAAGATTCCAAGGATGGAGCATACCACTGTCCCAATCGCCGTGAATCCGCACAAATATTTCCAAAACGCGCCCCGGTCCACCGGCAGCTCCCCGACCATCTTTCCCGTCTGCCCGTTGATCGCAAACTGATACTTCTTTCCGTTATAAACCGTCTCAAACATCCAGACCGGGAGCAATGCATAATGCACCTTTCCGTTTTTTGCGTCCAGATACCGGTGCTTCACCGTCACCGTATCATACCCGCTGACCGTACCGCGCATGACCTGCTCCGCGCTCCGGTACAGCCGCTCCTTCGCCCTGCCCTCTGCAGCCTTCGCGTCTACATCATATTTGTCCGTCTCATATCCCGCCAGATATGCCGGATTAAATTCCGTCAAGGCGCCGTAATCAAAGGGCTCAATGGATTCCGTCGTATCATCGTCCATCTCCGTGCTCCCATCCACCGGCACATGGTAAAACTCCATTCCCCCCGCCCGGTTCACCAGATAATAGGACGTCTCCAGATAATCATACTCCGAATCGCTCCACGCCCTGGTTCTCGTTGCGTTAAAGCTCATCTCCGCACTCGCGTCACAGTCAAACAGCCAATACGGCACATAATACCCTTTCAGATTTTTCAAATAGCTCCTGTCCCGGAAATTTTTCGGAAGCAGACGCTTTCCCCTGCAAAAGTTCTCCAGCATCTGCCGCGCCTGATCTCCCTTGATCTGGAACGGGATCATCACATCCGGTTCATATTCCCCCGATGCGGACGCCCGGATCACGACCACATTGTCACAATAGGGACAGGTCGTGCTGACCGTGTTCTCATCCGCCTCAATCTCCGCCCCGCAGGAAGGACAGATATATTTCCCATCCTCTGTCCGCTTGGCTCCCTGGGCTTCCCTCTGGTATTCCCAGTTCAGGTCCTGTTCTTCTTCTCTTCCGCTGCCCCGCTCTTCCTCCTGCTCATACTGCCGCAGAGTTTCCAGGTCATATTCATTGCCGCAGCTTGCGCAGGACAATTTCTGCGCCCCCGGCGAAAACCGAAGCGCCGCCCCGCAGCAGGGGCACTTATATTGTACAAAATCCATATTGATCTCCTTTTTCTTTCAATTTTTCAAATGTAAGAGTGCATCAGCACACAAATGGTTCTATTTCTATGTCATACTAATATCATTATATATGATGCTTTTAGCAATAGCAAAACATTTTTCCGCGTAACGATTATTTAGTTTAGGCTTTTCAAATGGAAAATATCTGTTATAATGGAAACATGGTATTTTTGCCCGCCCCCAGAAAGGGCGATCTTAAAAACAAAGGAGGCTGACAGATATGCAGTTCAAACCCCAGGGAGTATGTTCGCAGTTGATTCAGTTTGACATTGAGAACAATAAAATACGAAACGTTGGTTTTGTCGGCGGGTGTAACGGAAACCTGCAGGGAATCTCCCGCCTGATTGAAGGCATGGACGTAGACGAAGCAATCTCCCGCATTGAAGGAATCCATTGCGGCTACAAATCCACATCCTGCCCAGATCAGCTTGCAAAAGCGTTAAAAGAAGCAACCGGAAAATAACTTCCGGCTGCTTTTGAGTGAATGCCTTTAGATTTTAATTTCCAATTTGGTTATTCTGATATTTTTTCATCGGTATAACCGATGTTCTCCGTGCGCTTCTCAACGCACTATTTGTTTGAACAGTAACTTGATAATCACATTCTCTTTTGAGCAATGAGAGCAGCCACCGATATGTATCGCATTTAAGTTAGTGGCGCTTCTATGGTACAGGCAAACCTATTCTCTTTCTTATTTTATTCTAAGTTAATGGGTTACTCTGCAAAAATACAACACGGTGGCTGCTCTCATTGCTCAAAAGGTACTGGCGAGTTACGTGGGGTTATGGGATCCAGATTCCATTGGTATATGATATTGCCTCATCATAGAATTCTTCATCATCATTTCCCGCAAAGTGATCACAATGTACTCTGTAAAAATATCCTCTGTCTACTTTTAATGTCTTTGTTGAAACGACATAATATGTGTCCCGAGCATCTTTCGCTCTGGCATCTATCTGTCCCCATAATCCATCTGACTCATCGTATCTATCAACATACACTAAAACAGCCACAAAATCCACATCATGATCCGCTGTCGTTTGTCCATATGTATAGATCCTTCCATTTCCTGTTTTTGTAATTATGCTATCTCCAGTCATCAGATGCTCACCTCTAAGCATTTGATTTGCCGACGTTCCATAAGAATAATCTTCATATGTAAGATATGAACCATCAACCCAAATTCCTGCTTTTGATGACTCTTCTGCATCCACATTCATGGTCAAAGATATAAACATACTATACAAAATGAGGACAGAAGCTATCGAGAATATCTTTCTTTTATTCATATTTAACATTTCTCCTTTCTTCCCCCTTTATTAAGTAAACAACACATCTCCTAAAATCTTACGCTTTTTTTAAAAAAAATATAAATTTTTTAATATTTTATCAAATTCATCCCTTTTCATTATACCTATAAGCTGATATTTAACACCTTGATACTCAAATTTAGCCACACGCCTATTTTCTATACGGTTCGGTTTTTCAAACTCTTCTACAATTATTTTTATCCCATTTACCCGGAGAGTATACCCGTTTATTTTTATATCCTCCTCTTTTTCTCCCCAAGAAGAGTCTGCATCATTAACATATATAACATATCTAATAACATAGTCTTGATATTTATACAATAACTGTGTCGTTAACATTTCTTCATAAATCTCGTACTCTACCAATTTCATATCATCCGGTTTATAAAATATTCTCACCGGTGTAATATTTAATTTTTCTTTTATTTCCTTATATGCAGCAATTTCATCAACATCTTCTGTATCCTGTTTTTCCATATCTTCAACATCAATACCATTCACCGGCTCTCCGCGCACTGCTTGCCATACATTTTTCCAATACGACTTACTCCCCACACTATTCACCCCAACCCCCAATACAATCACAAGCACTGCCGCCAAAGAAACCACCCAATGCCTCTTCTTTTTCCTCCGATAACACACCTTTTCCTTCCGCTCTCCGTCTTCTCCGGCAGTCCCCCTCGCTTTTCCAACATCCACAGCCATCCTACTGGCCGAAGATATCCTCGTCAGATCCGGCACAAGCTCCTCCGAAAATTCCACGGAATGCTCCGAAGTCCGGAACTTCTCCGCCCTGTCTCCCACATTCTCCCCGTCAGCGCCAACTGAACAATCGGAATCC
Source organism: uncultured Lachnospiraceae bacterium (assembly GCA_949893755.1). Lineage (GTDB taxonomy): Bacteria > Bacillota > Clostridia > Lachnospirales > Lachnospiraceae > Schaedlerella. Next base: position 10,781 of record CATLCV010000039.1, read on the forward strand.
CCATGAACCGCAGAATGCTCCCGTGACCGCAGAACATCATCCCCTGCATTTTCCGCGGATATTCTTCTCTCTTCCAGTTCTTTCTCATAGGCTTCGATCTCTTCCAAAAGAGCTCGGTCCATCTCTTCTGTCACTTGAAGCCCGTCCAGTTCAGGATGCCTTGCCATTTCTTCTTCAATTTCTCGTACTTCTCGTTCTATTTCCTGGTGCAATGATAGTGTTGTTGATGATTCATTCTGTTTTCGCATTCTCTTGCCCCTTATATATTTTTATTCATCTCTCATTTTCTAAAACACACCCGGGTCCAATCCCTGTTTCGGACAAAAATACCCTCCCCATATCCGTTTAGGACTTGACTTTTCTTCAAATAAGTTTAATATGAATCTATAGTTTATATGCGTTTTTTGAGACATTTTTTATCTGGAGGTTTTTTATGAAACGAATCATACTCACCGGCGGTGGTACTGCCGGGCATGTCACTCCGAATATTGCCTTAATCCCCCGGCTGCAGGAACTTGGCTATGATATTCAATATATCGGCTCTTATACCGGTATTGAAAAGGAACTGATCGAAGCCTTCGGCATCCCCTACCATGGAATCTCTTCCGGAAAGCTGCGCCGATACTTCAGCCTCCAAAACTTCACCGATCCTTTCCGCGTATTAAAAGGTCTGGGCGAAGCGAAAAAGCTGGTCCGGGAGCTAAAGCCCGATGTCATCTTTTCCAAAGGCGGATTTGTATCCGTTCCGGTCGTCCTTGCCGGAAAGGGCGCAAAGGTCCCGGTCATCATCCACGAATCTGATATGACTCCCGGCCTTGCCAACAAGCTTGCAATTCCTTCCGCCACAAAGGTCTGCTGTAATTTCCCGGAAACCCTGGAAAATCTGCCGAAAGAAAAAGCCCTTTTGACCGGTTCTCCCATCCGCCAGGAATTATTATCCGGCAACAAGATTGCTGCTATGGAGATGTGTGGTTTTTCCTCAGATAAGCCCGTTATCCTTGTAATTGGCGGCAGCCTTGGTTCCGTCGCCGTCAATACTGCGGTCCGCGCCGCCCTTCCGGAGCTTCTGGAGCATTTCCAGATTGTGCATCTCTGCGGAAAGGGAAAGCTCGACGAATCTCTGGCCGATACCAAAGGCTACAAGCAGTTTGAATATGTAAAAAATGAACTCCGTGACATTTTTGCAATGTCCTCCCTGGTGATATCCCGTGCCGGCGCCAATGCCATCTGTGAGCTTCTTGCACTGAGAAAACCGAATCTCCTCATTCCTCTCTCTGCAAATGCCAGCCGCGGCGACCAGATCCTGAATGCCCGTTCTTTTGAACGCCAGGGCTTCAGCCTTGTACTGGAAGAGGAAGAAGTGACGAAGGAATCCCTCCTTGACGCAGTCAACAGGCTTTATCAGGACCGCACGGCCTACATAGAAGCCATGTGTAATTCCGGTCAGCAGGATTCCATCCGCACGATCATTCAATTGATCGAGGAAGTCAGTAAATCCTGAATACGGTAAGTGATTACGAAAGCACATCAACCTCAGGTTTGTATGTGCTTTCGTATCAGTTCGTCCCGTTACAGATCCCCCTTCAAAAGCGGTTCAATTCTTCGTATTCTACGCCGAACTTTTTGTAGATCCATTTTCTCGCTCTGTGCATCATCGCATAAAATGCATTCTCAGACATGCCAAGCCTGCTGGCCGCTTCTGCCGTCGGAATCTCCAGGTAACCTGTCATCATAATGGCTTCGTGCCATCTCGGATTCTTCTTGATCAGTGCCGCAAAGATGCGTTCATGCAGCTCCGCACGCTCTTCCTCCGCTATCCTGCCAAGATACTCTGATTCCAGGCTTTCACTAACCGGCTCTTCTATCACATCGGATCCCTCAAGTGCATCTGCCGAAATAGTCCGCGCCGCCTTTTTACCATAGTTCAAAGCCATATGCTTTGCAGTGGTGTATAACCAGGATTTGATATTGGAATATTCCTTTTCGCTTTCTATCTCTTTATCTGTCATGTCCCTGTACAATGCCAGAAACGTATCTTGCATAATATCTTCCGCCGTGTCCAGATCATCCACATATATGTGCGCTGCCTTCAGAACAAGATTTTTATAGTTGCTGTAAATCTCATTAAATGCTAGCTTCTCAGTCAATGTTCTTTCTCCGGTGATTACTTTACACTGTTCAGGATTTCTTCCTTATCTTTCTCCTTCAGTTCCCCCATGTGCCATCCGATCCCGACTTTATCTCCCTGATATCTTGGGATCATGTGCATATGAAAATGAAAGACTGTCTGTCCGGCCGCTTCCTCATTGTTCTGAACAATATTGTAGCCGTCACATCCAAGCACGTCTTTCAGCCTGACAATCATTTTCTTTGCCAGCACAAGCGCTTTCGACGCAAGACCGTCATCCAGCTCGTATAAGTTCCGGTAATGCTCCTTCGAAAGAATCAATGCATGTCCTTTGGACGCAGGATTTACATCCAGAATCACCCGAAAATCATCATCCTCATACAACGTTGCTGACGGAATCTCGCCAGCCGCAATCTTACAAAAAATACAGTTTTCCTCTCTCATAACTTCATCCTCTTTCTTTTTTTCGTCTGTGTCCCAGTTATTCTATGTAGTATAACTCATTTTTACAGAAAAGAGAACACCAAAATCTGAAAAAGTAGTTTTGTCGAAAAAAGAAATAATGAATGTATTGAATGCATCTTTCGGACGTGTTAGACTACAAGTAAGTCACAGGAGGTAGAAGGACCATGATGCATAATATTGATATTAACCAAATGAACCGGCTGATGGAAGAAAACAAAGAAGCAAAACAGATCATCAGCCAGCTTCTGGAGAACCATCAGGAAACAGTATCCACCATCGCACACGAAATCCGCAATCCGCTGACTCTGGTTTCTTCCGCTCTTCAGATCATTCAGGTCCAGCATCCGGAAGTAAAAGAGTTTGCTCATTGGAATCAGACCATGGATGATATTGCTTTCATGCGCCAGCTCCTGGAAGAGCTTTCTACCTTCAACAATGGGAACACCCTGCATTATTCCGTATTTTCCATTGAACATCTTCTGAAAAATATTGCTGTCTCATTTGCCATTTCTCTGGATGAAGAAGAATCTGATATCGAATTCGTCTCTTCCATCCCAGAAAATTTGGGCAAATTCACAGGCGACAAGATCAAGCTGGAAGAAGTGCTCCTGAATCTTTTGAAAAACGCAAAGGAAGCTGTCTCGGACAATGGGATGATCCGGCTCACTGTTGGGCGGAAAAAGGACATTCTGTCTATTCAGGTTCAAGACAATGGCTGCGGAATCCCGGATGAGCATATAGAGACCATCTTTGAGCCCTTCAAAACGTACAAGCAGGGCGGTACAGGTCTTGGGCTTTCTCTTTCCAGACGGATTGTAGAAGCACACGGCGGTTCGATTTCCGTGACCTCCACAGAAGGAAAGGGCACCGTTTTCACAGTAAAGCTTCCAATATAAGAGTTTCTGAATTTAACCATTCCAGATTTTAAGCATAAAAGCTGCTGGATTTAATCATTCCAGGTTTCATTACTCTGTATGTTTGAAGCCTTCCGCTTAAAGCTGCCCAGCAAAGCCTCCAGCACAAAGCCGCAGACCAGCCCTCCGATGTGCGCGGCATTATCCACGCCTTGTTCTGAAAGTCCGACATAAATGCTGAACACCGCCAGGATAAGCATCCCCTTCTTATTCAGCCGGCCAATACGGCCTTTATTCCGAATCACCGCGCAAAGCAGCGCTCCCATCAGACCGAATACGGCACCCGAAGCGCCCGCAGATACCACAACATCTCCAAGGCTGACATTGAGCAGAAGGGAACAGATATTTCCTCCGATCCCGCTAATAATATAAACCAGAAGAAAACGTACTTTCCCGATCTCCGGCTCCAGATTGAAGCCAAGCGCGCCAAGCATCACCATATTATTCAGCAGGTGTTCAATCCCAAAGTGGAGAAACATGCTGGTAAACAGCCGATAATACTCGTGTCCTTCCGTCACATACGGTTCATACATAGCACCATATTGCCGCATAAACAGCACATCATCTGATTTCCCCAATAATGTAAAGATCATAAAAACACCTATATTGATTACGATCAATCCGGTTGTACAGATTGCGGTCTGCCCCTTCTTCTGCTCCATAGCTGCTCATCCTCCATCTGCTCTTATTATAATCAGCTTTCCTCCTCCTGTCCATCGGTTTCTAAAATCAGATCATCCCAGTTTCCCCAACGTTTCCTGCGGATACCGTTTGCGGCCTTCCTCCAGGATTTCCACCATCCCCCCGCACCATCCTCACGGATGGTATCTGCCTCATATAAGTCTTCATTTTTCTCATAAGAAAAATGTTTCCCGTTCGATCCCTGTTCTTCTTCGTCATCGATACTGAATATATTCCCATGGCTTCCGTAATCCGCCTCCTCCCAAATTCCATAACCATTATTCCGGCTTTTCTGGTTTCCGTGCTCGGTTCCTGTTCCCTTCATACCTTCATATTCGTCTCCCGCTCTTCTCTGATTTCCATATTCATCTCCCGCTCCTCGTTGATCTCTATATTCATCTCCCGCATCTCGCTGATTTCTATATTCTATCCCTGTACCGCTCTGATTTCCGCAGCTATATCCCATTCTCTCCTTACTTCCAGCTCCGCCAGATTCCTCCTTCTTTCCATATATTCCATCTCCGTTTCCCATTTTTTTTGATACAGTGCCTTCGCTGCCCGGCTTCCTGCGTACAGTCCCTTTATTTGATTTCATTCTCATCCCCTTCTGTTTGTCCCTCACAAACTTTTTCCGCTCTGCTTCCCTGCCCTTATACTCTTTCATGATCAGTTCCAGATCATAATGCTCCTGAAGCGTTGCTTTATGCAGCTCATACGCCAGAAAAATACCTTCCGTATCCTCATAGTCCAGCATTTTGACGAAGTATTCTGTCAATTCGTGGAATATCTTGCACAAATCCTCCTCCATGCCCGGAAAATAGCAGAAAAACCATTGTCCTTCCTTATAAAATATGTATTCCGGTTTCAGAACAAGGCAGTTGGGATCCAGCATATATCTCTGTAATGTCTCCGTCACCTCAAGGATCCGTGTTATCACGGCCTCAATCTCCTGCTTTTTTATACTGGCATTCTCATACATATTTTTCATGGAAGTCAGACCGCTGATCTCATAAGTATATCTTGCCTTTCCGTCCACCTCACAGCCTTCTACTTCCAGAATTCCCGCCAGTCGGTTCTGCCGCAGCATAGGCATCTGATAATCCTCTTCATAGCGTTCTTCCTTATAGATATGCAGACTGCTTCTGTTCAGCTTGGTCTCAAATTCCGCCAGCCGCATTTCAAACACCTCCTCTTCCTGCATTCAGCATGGGATTCCCTACTTACTCTCTGCAGCAGTACCTGCTCCTTTCTGACCGATCTGCTTCTGATTTGAATTGCCATCCTCAATTTTAACAGTATTGTCCTCCGAGTCATCCGTATCCACGGCTTCCCCTGATTTCGCCTCTTTCGCCGCATCCACCGCTTTTTCCAGCATCCACAGCCTTCGAATCGCCGTTTCCGGATCCGCCAGCGGAGCACGCTGAACCACATTGAGCCGCATCTTCCCCCGTTCCGCACAGGCGCTTACCTCCACCCACTTCCTTGTGATATTCACAGAGGCTTGTGCTCCGGAAAATAAAATCAGCTTTCCCCGGATCCTCTCCTGATAAAATCCTGACAGATCCGTCTTTCCGTTTTCATCCGGCTTTCGCTCTAACTGCGCTCCCACTACAGCGGTTTCGCTGGCTGCTCCGATCAATATATTCTTGTCATGGTAATAAAACGTCACATAAACCACCATCAGAAATATCATAAGTATCATAGGAAGCAGGTAAGAAAGCTCCACTGTTATAATGCCTTTCAATCCCCGCTGATCACGGTCCTGCCTATCGTTCTCATATTTCATCTTAAAACAGCCTGGCCAGAAGCAGCACAACATATGCGGCTCCGAAAAACGGGACGAACGGCAGCGTGGTAGTCCTCTGAAAATTCTGCCTTTTCATCATCACCATGGAAAATATAGCCGACAGCCCAAATGCCGCCATCAGAAGATAAAGCAGTTTCCAAAGCCCCAGAAACAGGCCAAGGGCAATGATCAGGATGCTGTCTCCATATCCGAACGCCTCGTCCGTCACCTTGCTGATCCACAAAAAACCAACACCGACCGCCGCTCCTGCAAGCCCCAGCAAAAACGGTCCGAATCCCCAGAATATTCTCAGCGCAGCCACTCCCGCCGCGATTCCGACTCCGGCTGCCAGCAGTCCTTCCGGCAGCCTTCGCTTTTGAATGTCCAATACGGACAGATAACACAAATATCCCACACAACATAATTGACTAAATGAATACATAGTTTTTCTCCTCTCTTTCTGTTTTATCTGAATAGAAACGTGTTGGTACACTTACGTATAAACGAGTTTAATTCTCTTTCTGTTCTACTGCTTATAAGTACCCATATTAATTTCCGCACCTGCTGCACGGCGCCTTTCCATAGACCTTTGACTTTTTCACGGCCCGTATGGAACGCTTCAGTCCGCTGCAGTTCAGCGAATTGTGGTAGCGGTTCCCGCTGTCTGTAACATAGACGCCTGCCATGGCGCTCCCATGGACGCATTTTTCACAGGACCGGTATCTGGCTCCGCCCAGATTGCGTATTCCGGACAGGCCGGTGGATGGAAGAAAGCGGATCGACAGCTGCAGATACGAACACTGATAGTTCGTATGATATACAGTGCCGGTATCCGTGACATAGACGATCTGTCCGTCTTCCTCCTCCACATCCGGCTTTTGATAGCCTGTCCACGCCTTTACGGTAAATCGGTCTCTCTGCCGTACTCCTATATGTGTAAATCCCGGAAAAGGCAGTCTGATTTTATAAGATACATAGACATGGATCTCGCCTGTGCTCGGATAATAGATAGATCCCAGACAGGAGATCCCCGATTTTCCGCCTTCTATGATACTTCCCTCCAGCCGTTCAGAGCCGATCATCTTGACCATATCACTTTTAAATTTAAACAGATTCAGCACAGGAATGGTCACGATATCCTCCGCCGCGTTTTTTGCCGCTCCCTGAGCGGCAGAATGGACGCTGATCCGGATTGCCTGTACCTCCAGCAGATAGATCAGACAGAGTACAGCAAATAAGAACACCGGAATCGTAAGCGCCGCTTCTACCGTCATGCTTCCTTTTGGGCCTGGCCCAGATGCCTGTTCCCGGTCAGAATTTGCACGATATGTTTGTTCCTGCGGATAAGCCATCTTCAATATTTTCCTTTCCTCTGTTATTGGGTTCTGCCTGTATGAATGCAGGCAGTTCCAGGATGAGCAGGCATCTGGGCCAGGCCCAAAAGTTTGCCGCCATGGATGATTCTTCTCTTACAGATATCCATAATACAACGGGAACGAATAGGTTGTTCCGTTCCATATATCCGCCGTATTGTACACCTTTATTTTTGTCACGCAGGCATCTGCGCGGAAAAATGACAGTTCCTTTTCCTGGATCAGATTCTGTTCCACCCGGTCCAGCGTCCGCATCGTCAGTTTTGCATCATTTCTTAATAGAATCAAAATGTGGAGACATTGCTGATATGTAATTCCTGATTCCGCGTCCTGTCCCTCCTGCGTATCTTCCTCTTCTCCCTTTCCCAGCTTCGACAGATTGCTTAGCTGGAGCTGCCAGTTTTCATCGTTTTTCGTAATGGGAACCTTCTTTCCTGCCAGCAGTGCCCGCACATCCACGACACTTTCTCCCATGCTCCACAGAGCCAGAAGTGCCTGCTTGAGCACCGGCTCCAGCGCCGGATTCGCAAATGCGATCGAAAGCGCCGTCGCCATGGCTTCCGCTTCCCCCTGTCTCTTTGTATCGGACATCAGATACGTGTAATTGACAGGAAAGCGGACCATCAGCAATTGATTTACCACGGCTTTCAGATTTTCCGCATCGCTTTCTTTTCCGCACAGAATATATTCCACCTCATAGTCCAGATTCCGGTTTTCGCTTTTTGGCTCCAAAGCAGAGCTGAATTTTTCCATGATGTAAAATTCAAAAAGCGCCTTCGCGTCTATTCGGCTTGTGCTTTTCCGTTCCGGAAAGCTGCCCCGGCCTGTCCGGCAGGACCGCCCGGAAACCTGTTCCTCCGGGCGGATCGTCTTGCCGGAAAGACGGAAGTCCTTTGGCAGTACTACCGAAAGAAGCCCGCCTTTTTTCGCCTGTATCAGCCCTCCCAGTTCTTCGGAAAGCATCTCTCCGCTTTCCTCGATCACGTCATCCAGCTCTTCGGATATCTCCTCTCCCTGGATCTCCTGCTCTTCCCATCGTGTTGCCAGACCTGTCAGATTCTGCGCCAGAGAGATTCCGGTACGGGTTTCCATATACTTCAGCACCTGCTCCCGGAACGCCTGTCCGTCATTGTCTGTCAAAAGCTGGATATCCGTAATTTCCTGATGAATCCCCATACTTCCATAATAGGACATTCTGTCCAGAAGCAGCCTTTCCTCATACTGACCGGTTTCGTATGTGCCGTCAAGGGCAAATACATTGTATTCGTCCGTCAGTTCTTTCTGGTATTCCCCAAAAAGGGAAAATACCGCCCGGTCCGCATCCAGCCGTTTGAGGTTTTTTGCCGTCTGGATCACCGTGCTTTCCAGCATCGCCAGTATAAATGACACCAGAAGCACGAAGATCAAACTCAAAAATGCTGTAATTTCCCCTTTTTGCGTCCGTTTCATCTTAAATTCGACCGCTCTCACTGGTGATCTTCTCAAAAATAGTATTCACCAGATCCGTAAGTTTGTCTTTAAAGATCAGGATCAGCGCAATGATCACGACCAGGATCAGCAGTAATTCAATTACAGACATTCCGGAATCTCCCCGCAGCACCTGGATGCCGTAGTACACCTTCTGTTGGATCTTCCAGGTAACGTTCCTTGCAAATTTTTTGATAGTATTTAATTTATTCATTCTTTTCTCCTTTCTATGATTTTTGCCCGCCATCCATCAGATCTGTATGGAGAAGAATGCCGGCACTACGATCATGACCAGCACCACTGCCAGCATTAAAAACATCGGGATCAGCAATTTTGTTCCCGCTTCTTCTCCCAGACGCTTTGCGAGGCTCTTTCGTTCTTCAAAGGCATTGTCCGCCTCCTGTCTCAGCAGGGGCGCCAGCCCTTTTGTTCCTTTTTTCAGATTCTGGGAGAGCATGGCTCCGAACTTTTTATATACCGGAAGCTCACACCGTTCACCAAATTTCTCGTAGCATTCCCCTTCTGAACCGCCTCCCTGGATCTCGTGCATGGTATAGAGCATTTCTTCATAGACCTCTCTTCTCCCTTTTTCCTCTTTCTGGTATTCATAATCTTCCGCAATCCGATACCATGCCTTTCGAACCGTCATTCCTGCTCCCAGGTAGAGCGTCAGTTTACTGACCATCTGCGGATAATCCAGAGCCATCTGCAGCTCCCGCTTCTTTTTCTGGTCCTTCTGTTTTTCCTGCTCTGCCGCGTACAGGAATAATGCCATGGCCGCGCCAAGCAGCATCAGTCCTGCCGCCCGAAAATCGGTTCCGTATTTCCAGATCACCGGTATACCGTCCACCTCTGACGGCAGCGTCAAATATTTCTCATCCCTTGTCTCCTCATCCAGCCGTTCCATCTCCGCGTCCAGCTTTTTCAGAAGTTTGTCGGTCCGATTCAATTTGGGCGGATATAGCCTGGCATAAAATGTATTCTCCGCCATTTCCTCCTTATAACTCAGTACGGCGGTGAGCTTCACCAGAGTTCCTTCATCTGTCAGGTTTTCTGTTTTCAGTTCCCCCTGTTGGTTCATCACGTTGTGGTCATCTATTTCCCAGGATACGCTGATCCCGGTATCCGGAATTGCGGTGACCAGCTTTAAACTGCTCCTCACCTCATCCAGACTCTCATTGTCCCCCAGTACAAGCTCTTCCAGTTGTTCACCCGCATCCCGGAAAATCTGTTCCAGCTGTTCCTGGCTGTATTCTTGTTCCTTGACCATAACGGACAGCTCTTCTTCCGTATCACCGATCCTGACCTTCAGTTCTTCCTCCCGTTCGCCTTCGCCCTGGTCGTTCCGTCTTACAATACTGACACCGTTTTCATCACTGGGAAAAGGCTTTGTGTTATCTGCCCAGAAAACCAGCAATGCCGCCGCGCTGACAGCCAGAAAGATGAGTCCCATTTTCACATAGAGCGGATTCCATTTTGCTTCTGCCCGCGACAGGATTTCCGGCTTTTTTCTCTGCTGTTTTTTTGTTTTATTTCCTGCTATGTTCATTCCGCCCGCCTTTTATGCTCTGCCGTATGTAAACAGCGGCATTCTTTTTTACACTTCAATCTGTATCATTTTTGTGCCCAGTCTCCAGGCCAGTCCATACACCACAAGACATACACTCATCAGGATCACGCCTACAATGTTTCCATACAGCACGATCAGAAATTCCGGGAATGCCATTCTCATATACAGGACCATCCCCAGCGGAATGATGCACATCATGTTAAATTCCATTTTTTTCGCCGCAAGCATGGTATGGATCTCCCGTTCCACCTCGATCTTTTCGCCTATCATCTGCACCGTATTTTTCAAAATGGAAATACTGTCTCCGCCCGTGCGCTTGGCTGTCGCAAATACCATCACGAAGTTGTCCACATCCTCCTGCCGGATGCGCCTTGCCATATCTTTGAGCACCTGCTCCGCAGTCAGATTCATATTCAATTCATGGATCATCCGGTTAAACTCCCTGCGGATCCGGCTGTCCTTGGAGTAGAGCGGACGCAGGTCCTTTTCCGTTTCCCTGACCGCATTTTCCACGGAATATCCGGCTTTTAACGAGGATGAAAGGATCTGCATCCCGTTTTGGAACTGTTCCCTGAATTCCTGCTCTTTTTTATGGCAGTAATCCTCCCTCCACTGGTGCAGGTAAAAGATACTCACCGGAACCAGCGCGATCGCGGCCACCCAGGTATTATAAAAAAGGTATGCCAGCAGTCCGTCCAGAAGAACTGCTTTTACAGCAGCCAGCATGTATTCGTTACGCCGGATATCCTGCTGCCAGCAGCTTGTCCCGATGAACCAGTTCTTCCACCTTCACAATTGCTCCCTGTACTTTTTCATTCTTGCAGCCCTCCTCTCTGAATTCGTAAAGTGTCTGCATCTGTATCTTTCCGTCTTCATATCCGAGCACTTCCACGATCGACAGCAGCTTTCTGGTCTTATCCCGAAGCCGTCCCAGATGGATGATGATATCGATCGCGGAGGCGACCTGCCGCTGGATTGCCACAAGCGGCAGGTCAATCCCCATCATCATCATGGTTTCCAGGCGGTGCAGCATATCCGCCGGATTGTTTGAATGTCCGGTAGACATGGAACCGCTGTGCCCGTTGAGCATGGCAGAGGAGATCATATCCACGGTCTCGTCTCCGCGCACCTCCCCGACGATATATCTGGAGTCAAAATAGACGGGAATAATACACCAATCCCCGTTTAAAATAGACGTTATAATAGTTTTTGTTATCCCTGTCAACCCTGTCAAAAATAAGTAAATATCTAGGAATGAGGGCACTTTTTAAACCTCTGAATTATCCACCTTTACAAGCACAATTCCTTAATTTATTCTGCCAGCCTATCTTCTCCAGCCTAAAATCATGTTACTATAGGCAGAAAATAGCTTTTCTCAATCTACAAATTAATGTAAAATAGATAACATCAATGAATGGAGAGAAGGAGTGCCCATGTCAAAAGACCATGAAAGAAATACTTCCCCTATGCTAGAAGCCAGACAAAAAATCATTCAGCAGAAGTATACTACTCTGAAAACTGTTTTAGAGGATATGATACATAATGACGAACAAATCACTGTTCCTAGAGTATGTGAACTCTCAGGACTAAGTAAAAGCTATCTCTATCATAACGAAAAGGCAAAGAAGCTCTTTAATGAGGCTAAAACTCTAGCAGAAAAGAAAACCAGACTTCCCCATATAAGCTCCTTTGAACTGGAAAGTGCTAATTTAGACATTAACCCTCATATGCACCATAAGGACATGCTTTTACAGTATGAAGAAATGAAGAGAAAATTATACGAAACCTATATGATTACCATTCAACTGATTAAGGCAGAAAATGATCGACTTAGATATGAAATAGATAAGGGAAAAAAGGAATTAAAATACCTCCAAAGCTCCCCAAGCATTAAACTCCATATCAATCCCACTTGCCGAAACAGGGGCTTTCTTTCCTACAAAATAATAACCCAAAGAGGGCATAGGATTGATAATGGCATTTGGGAAGATACCATAAAAGGATTAAGATGGGGAACGTACATATTAGTAGCGGAGCATTTTTCTTTTGAATTAGCTAATCCCATAGATGGCGTTACTATAAAAAATGATGGTAAATGGATAGATAATAAGAACGCAAACGCTTATTTGCTTACCATTACAGATAAAGTTAAAGAAGATATTACGATCAATATTTTAATGAACGCCATAGATTAGGAGGAATGTACATGGCAACAAACATAGTTTGTTCAGATACATATATAGACGCATTTTCAAGACTGGATAAGAAAATACAGAAAAATCACTTGAAACCATTCGATTAATACAAAGGAGTGACGGCTTAAAAGTTGAAAAACTCAATACAAAACTTGATTTCAAAAATGCCAGAGTAACTCAAGATTTCAGAGCAATATTCACACATTCAGGAAATACTGTACTTTGGTATACATAAATCATCATGACAATGCCTATTTGTACTCTCCTAAAATAAAACTACCCAGCCAATAGTTAAAGCAGGTCGTTTATATTCTCATTTATCTCAACAAAAGCTATAGGATTAAGCCATATTATAAGTTTTCCTATAGCTTTTAATTTCTTAACCACAGAATATTATAGGCCATCAACATAAAACCAATAACTTCTAAACTATGCATACTAACTGCAGCCAAACTTAATTAACTATTTATCCAATTCAACAAATTGAATATTTCTTTCAAAACAAGAATTATTTTTAAATTCTCCAATTTGATACAATTTATATTTCACAGTTCCATATAAAGGACGTATTTCTCCTGATCCTGATTCATAAGTGCCAATTTGTTCTTTTCTCTTAAAATCTTTTATGTATTTTTTAAAGTCATTCTCTTCTGGTTCTTCTCTTAACCACTCATTATGCACAACAATATCATTCTCTAACACTTGACATTGCCATTCATTATCCATGCTTAAAAATGTTTGTTCATTATATCCCTTTTCTGGATACTGTGCATATAGGACAGCATTAATATATCTTATAGTTCCATAGTCATTCTCTTCAATTCCTTGGTTTATCAATTTATTGATTTCTCCAATACTTTCAGGATAAAAGGCTTTAATTGCAATATAACCGCCAATATACTTCTTATCTAAAACATAGGCATTATAAAAAAGCTCTTCAGCCTTATTAATATTTTGTTCTACACCTATTCCCTCAGTATAAAAATATGCCAAATTATATAATGCTATTGGATTATCTGCCAACTTTTCGTTATTATATATATTAATTACCTTCAAATAGTCTTTTAATTCATAATAATTTTGAGCTTTTACTAATAATTCATCAACGTCTAAATTATCAATATCCAATTCATACTGATATTTTATTTCCCGAATTGTAAAATAATGGGTTAAAACACAAGTAATTATTGCAACTATAACCCCAATTCCAATTTCTTGCAAAATCTGATTACTTTTTTCCCTACTCATTTTTACTCCTTCATTAAAGATTTCATAATAAAATTTATTTACATTTTATAATCCCTTAATTATTCTTGAAAATGTTATTGTTTTAGTCGCTCCTCCAGTTCTTATGATAAGCTCATCCTGAGTTATAATTTTTACCAAATTCATAATCTTTCTTCCATAGTCTTTCTTATCCATATAGAAAATAGTAGTTTGAACATTGTCATTTAAAATCAAATCTCTAAGAACATCTTTATCTGTAATATCTAAAGAATGACCAAAAATAAAAAGTTTGTGAAATTCTACCTGTTTTCTAGTTGCTTTTGTTGGTTTGCCATCTTCATCATATAATACAACCATTTCCGTTATTTTCTTATTGGATCTAATGTCGTCAATCCAGCTTCTATACAAACTTCCTGTTTCTTTATGTATCCTCTGATAGAACTTTTTAAACTCAATAAATTCTATATTTTTGTTTCTTTCTTCCCCTTTTAAATATTCATCAATTCCCAAAACCATATTATTGGTATCTACTGTCTTATTAATATCTGCTTTACCATGGATATAATCAAATTCTAAAAATGCATGATTGTTATATAATCTCTCGTAAGTATTTGTATAATTAAACGATAATATCTTATCAAGATATGGAAGTTGTTCAATATCTGGTAAAATTGTTTCAACAGAATAATTATTGATATAATCACTCAGATATATTTCCAAACATCTTATAAGTCTATCTAAATCTCTCAATCCTCTTTCTTTAGGCGTACTGATAACATCTTCAATTCCTTGTACACCCACAGCCACATATTTTAATATTCTTTTCTGATGCCGATCCAACTCAATTTTACTTGTCCCCTGTTTTAATGCACTATCTACTATTTTACGAACATCCTCTAATGTTTGAACCACCTTAGAAATCTCATTCTCAAAATCAATCCAGCCATCTTCTATCTGTGCATTTTTAAAATGCTCCAACCATACATTATCCTTAATCAAACTATCTAGCTCATTAACTATTCTACTTGCATCCTCATTTCTCTGACTTTCATTGAAAAGAGTTATAAAATATTTGTAAAAACGAGTATCTTCATCATCATTCCAACTTAACTCCTGTCTATTTTCCTTTGCTGTTTTGTAAGCCATAAATTCATCTGTAAACCTTAAAAACTCCTTATAGGTAGTCTGTAATCCATGCGCTAGATCGAATCCATTTCCTATCACTAAAATATTCATTTGTCATTATCCTCTCTTATTTCAATTCTATCCCAAACAAAACTGGAAAGAATCTTTCTCAAACAATATGCAAAAAATTCTTCCCAGTATTTTTAATTATACTTTTTCTAATTCTTCTCTTAATTTTCTTTTAAGAGATTTAGATACAGGATATTTTTCAATTTTTCTCAATATACTCTCTTTACTCTCTCCCCTTTTATAAAGTTCTTTAACTACACTAGTAAAAATAGAATCAACTCCACACTCTGTTAATCCTTCCGATAATAAAGTAATTACGCCCAATGTGGCAATGCCACCCTTCATTCCACCTGGACCTATAGCAGCTAACGCTGCTGTTATTGCTGGTGCACCAGCTAATCCTGTCGCCGATATAGCAAGTGCAAAAATTAAACCTGGCACACCCAAACCTGCTATCTTTGAAGCTATTTTTTCCATCGCTATGTCCTCCTATTTATCTTTATCTGTTTTATTTTTTGTTTTTTTAATCACCCTTGCTCCTAAAATTGCCCCCAACCAAGCTGGAGAAGTCGCTACTAGCATTGGTATTCCCATACTCCCTACAACAGCGGCACCTGCTATACCAGCCACAGTCGCACCTGTCACAATTCCTAACTTTTCACCAAATTCTTGTAACTTCTCTCCTTTAACCCCTCCAGTTGATGCCGCTGCTAACATGTTAATATTTTCCTTAATTTTTCCCCTTTCTTCGGCAGAATAACTTTTATCATCATCAAGCAAAATATTTACCACATACGCCAAGACTTCACTATTTTTGTTATTAGGAATTTCATATTTCAATACTGCCCCAATAGCAATATACTGTGTGCGAGTCATAACAGTCTTTTTATTCTCTAAATTGCTTATCGTCTGCTTAGTAACTCCTATTTTATCTCCAAGCTCTTCTGTTGTCCATCCTGCAATCTTTCTTACAGAAGATAGGTTGTCTTGTAACAAGGAAATTATCTCCTCTTCATTTCTACTTTTCACTTAATCACCTCCTGTAAAAAGAATAGCATAATCATTTTTGCTTGTCAAATAGTTTTACGAAAAATAATTATTTTGTTTCGTCAATCGTTAAGGATGTCCCTATTTCTATCAATCATTTCTACTTAATTATCCTGTAATATTACGCTATTGTCATAGATTACACAAAACAACAAAAGAGCCATAGGACGTCTCAACCTATGGCTTATATCTTAAAAAGAGATAAATAAAATTAGTGAATAACATGTAAAAACAAAATTAGCTCTTACAATTAAGAGTTTATTACACTTCCAAAAAATTGTCAATATATTACTCTAATTATTTCAAAATTAACCACAAAAAAAAGCCCACTTATGTGAGCCTTTTTTATTTGAATAAGATTAAGGTGTTACAGTCTTTGTTCCACCTGTTGTAAATGTGTCAGTGTAAACTGTCTGCCAATCTCCACCATTTACATAATCGCCTGCATCTGTATTTCTGTATTGCATAGCCTGTACAGTAAGGTCAATCGTTAAGTGGCTTCCCTGATATTTGTCATTCTTTACCATGCCATCAAGAGAAGGATCTGTAGTTTGTGCAGAATCCATTCCTAAGAAATATCTGTATTCAGCACTGGCTTTTTTATTTGCATCTGTACCTGCTGTAACTTTTACATAATCGTTATCTACAACAACAGTGTCGGCATCTTCTCCGTCACCAAAAGTACCACCAAGAGTAGCTCCTTCAACGATGTATCTAAGAACAAGCTTTTGTCCTGCAGCATCAATCTTTGTTGTGTCGTTTCTCTCTTCAACAGTAACTTCTACTGGTTGTCCATCTTTCATTCCTTTTACAAGAATGATTGGCTTAGAAGTCTTTAGTCCTTCTACTTCTTCAATTTTTGTGTTTGTATAATTTCCTTCTGTTCCTGTCTTTACATATAAATGGAAAATAGAAGGATCAAGATTCACTCTGCTATCTTCTGCAACCTCGATATATTTCTTATTCACTACTCCATTTTCATCAACCTCTGTTACGGAAAGGGAGCCGTCAGCTTCTAATTGATAATGTGAGTCAACCATAATATCAATAATGTTACGAGTTACAATAGATTTTGTACCATCATTTGTAATACCAAAATTAAGTTCGTGTGAGGTCGTATCATCTCTATTCTCCTTGCCAGGTTCTTCATCTCCAGGGTTGATATTTCCAGAATTGCTAAGAGTCAAATTACCCTTGGAGGAAACATCTACAGTACCTACTGTACCATCTGTATTCTGTTCTGCACTATCGCTAAAAAATGCGAAAGCTCCAAATCCAACTACTGCAAGACCAAGTGCGGATGCTCCTGCGATTGCTAATTTCTTATTGTTTTTCATATAATTCCTTCACCAAAAACAAACTAATTTGTCTTTGGTTCCTCCTTTCATTTTTTCAAAATTTTATAGTTTTAATTTATTATTTTAAGCAAGTTCTATTTGCCTTGCTTTTCATTTATGTAGTAGTTTTTACAAATAAAAAAGTATAGATCTATCTCCTCAAAAAAAGATAATACCTACACTTAAAATCAAACACTTATTTACTACTTACTGAAGTTTATAATGAATATATATTTTTGTCAAGTTTTTGAACAACAAATTTTCAAAGAAAAAAGTCACAGAATTAAAGATTTCTAAAAACATCCTATGGCTTGTTTATTTAAGAAAAGAAAGTGATTAAAAATACATATTTCCTTGCATAATTAAGTATATAACATAGTATTTTATAAATCAAGATATGTGGCATTAGATAAATAAAAAGCCATAGGACAAATCATTCAATCGACCTGTCTTATGGCTATTTTGGCATCTAAATAAGTTGTCAAATTTTTATAAATGAATTTTCTACTCAAACAATTCCCTTATCTGTCTATCCATGTCATCTTTATTCGCATAGAGCAAGCTTATCTCAGATGTCATTTCCTCACTGTCAATTTCACCAGATGAAGTTGTCTTGAAATTATAAATCACAAAATATCCAGCTACATTATCGAAATTTTTTACAAGTGGTTCCTCATAATAATCAGTACCCCACCAATTAAATTTGGCGTCTTTAATATCCACAGTAAAAGGAATGACGAATGCCTGCCTGTCTTTATAAAATTTAGATTCTTCATTTAGAAATTTAAAATTTTCATAAGAACACCCCACATCAGGAGAAAGACTTATATCCTGATCTTCTACAAGAAAGCTAATCCAGTTATTTGTTGTATCCTTAAATAAATCATTTAGTTTTGTTTCAACATTTTTTCTATCTTCCTCATTTAATTCCGAAAGATTTGACACATATCCTTCTAAGCCTTCCACTGTAATTTGTGTCTGTTCTTCTTTAAGTACATATCCCTCATTGACAGCTTCTCCAGTAAGGCTTGCTGTAATAGTGATAGTATCTCCATTACTTATATCGTATGTTTTATCAGCCACATATTCAACAAAATGCTGTGCCTGTTCATCGCTGCATCCATTTTCAATAGAAATACTTGCCATAGGGGACGCACCTTCATAACTTATTTTGACGCCAGTATCCGTATTAAAAACTTCTGAATCAAATGCATCTAAAGTAATAGGCTCTTTCAGTCCAGCCACTTCAAATTCTTTCGTTGTGTCACCCTTAATCTTTATCTTCTGTTCTTTTGCTGAATCTTCGTTATATGTAATGGTGAGTTTTACTTTATCTCCATTTGAAAGAGCTTCTTCTTTATCTAATTCCCATTTGATTGACATCTCAAATGCACCAAAGTTCATTAATTCCTGCGCTTCTTCTTGGGATATGTTGTCATCGTCATCACCCACAAAATCTTTCTCAAGCTGCGTCAGATCATAGTTTATAGTCGCTGTGCCTTTCCCATCTACACCTTCAAAATTTACAGTTGCATAATCTGTTAAATTTATTGATGATGAGCCGCCACAACCAGTTAGCAACCCTATGCTCGCAATCCCTACTGCAAGCATCAATAATAGTTTTTTCATGTATATCATTCTCCTTTGTTTTTTGATAAATTATAGTTTGCTTGAAATATTTACAATAGCGTTTGCCGTATTTGCAATAGCATTTACTTTACTGCTCTTTCTGATGCTGTTTAAGTTAGCTGTCTGAGCCTTCTGCTGTGCGACAATCTCAGCGTTTGCTTCTTCAATTTTCCAGCGGTGTAACTGCTCGTCAAACATTGACAGGGCTTCTGGTAAGGTATTTGCCCTGTCTGCCTTGACTACTTTTACAAGGTACTCTGTGGCAAGAGGATACCAATAATCAACAGGAAGAAAAGCAAGGTCATTTACATTGTTGTCAAAAATCTGTTGTGCGGCAGCTTTTTCTTTTTCCATAACTTTCTGTCTTTTAGCTGATTCAGCCTTAAATTCACCTTGTCCTTTTTTGTATATGCTATATCCAAGGATAATTCCTAAAGCTAGTCCACCAAATTGGCTTATACTATTTACCATCATGACAAGCATCTCAATATTACCCAATAAAGCAATCAATACATTGCCTATCGAGCCGATAACAAACCAAGTAGCAACACCAACGATAATCCCTTTTATTTTTGCTGATTTTTTTATACTCGCCTGCTGTTCCAAATCCTGTTGCTCCAGCTTCTCAGCTTCCTGATAGTGTACATTCGCCTGTTTACATATTCTGTCTGCATTCATAAGCTTGTGTAATAATTCGTTATTCATATGTATTTCTCCTTATCAAATTATTTTACTTTTTAATTGTATAACACGAAAAATTTATATGCAAATTTTCAACCTGCCATTGATTATTTGCTATAGAAATTTTGTATGAAAGAATATCACCTGCACAGATTTCTTGATGCCTCTTAGGAGGAATCATTGCTTTCCACCCTTCTTTTTAAATTTTCTCTCATTCCTGTCTCCTTTGTTGTTTATTTTTGTCCCATAAATATTTTTAGGGATAGTTCTCCTCTGTTTCGTCATATTCATCGTTTCGTTCGTAAATTCCATTATAAAAATCTAAAGCTGAAAATGTTGCTGTAATAGAGCCATCGTCATTTAAAATAAAAGTATCTGTTCCACTTTCATTTGTAGCTTTCAACTCATCCCCATTGATAGAATACTCTGTATAACGATCACCCATCCATCCACCATGATAGCTGTTTCCTGCATTCCAATATAACAGTCCATCTTCTTGAACTGTTAAAATCAATGCATTTTTATAGCTTCCAAAATCTTTTGTA
>CATLCV010000040.1 GCA_949893755.1 uncultured Lachnospiraceae bacterium
CCGCCTTTTTCTCTTCCTCCGCAGCTTCCGCTGCCTCGGTCTTCCTCTGTATGGATGCCAGCTCGGCCTTTAGCTCCGCCACTTCCTTTTCCGCTTTTGCCTTTTCCACGGCTTCCGTCTCCGCCGCCCTCTGCGCCTCGCCTGACGCAGACGCATATACCGTCACGCCGCCGATCACAAGGGCAGCCGCAATTACAAAGGAAACAATTGACTTTTTCATTTTCACATACCTCCATTACTTTTCAAACAGGAACCCCTTTATAAGTAATACGAACGAGCCTGGCAAATCCTTTCATAAAAAAAAGAAAAAATAATTAACAAGCAGGCTGCCGATTCGGCATCTCACCTGCATTGCAGTTAATTGCATACAAGGAGTCTGCCAAACCACACCCGCACCGTTAGAAAAATGTTCTGTACCGCGTCAGCTGATATTCCATCACTGCCCGAAGCCTTGCGTGTTTTATTTTTTTTATTTCCTGAAATATGGCTTCATAATCCAGCCGGATCCCCGTTCCAAGCACGATAGCCTGCTGTTCAAAGCTTCCGCTGAAAGGCTTTGCCGCAGCATGAAGTATCTGCTCTTCCAGCTCCTCATCCGGCGGGAACATCCCGTAATTACTCAAAAACGCCGCGCCGTTATCAAAGATCGGGCACTCGCGATATCCATTTTCCGTACAGATCAACGCAAGATTATGAAAATGCCGGTCCGTATTCAGCGTCAGCATATCAAAACTCAAAATATTGCGCAGATAGGATGTGCAGTCCAGCCGGACATACTCTTTCACAAAGTCGATCACGAACCGGATCCGATCTCCCACATCCCGGATCGTATAGACCCGATTCATCAGGTCGCCCCCGCATGCGATCTCATACAATCTTTTAAATGTAATGACCGACTCCCCTTCCTGCAGGAAATTTTTGCTTCTGCAGCCGGATCTTCCGTTGATCATGCACGCCTCATACTCCACATAATTTTCCAGACCGGAGTGCCGCAGCAGCATACTGCAGGCTTCTTCCGCCAGGCCCTCATATCCGCTGATATCCTGCTTATACCAGTATCCGTCTTTGTAGTATTTATTTTCCACGCCGAGGCTGGAAAATCCGATATCATTTCTTCTGTAGGATTCATCGATCGTATAAGATCCGCTTTTCCCGGTCACATCCGTCCGCCTATGCTCAGTCACGCAGCTTCACATCCTTCCAGCTGATCTCCTCCCCCGGAAACCGGATCCACTGGAAGTCCTCCCACATGACCCCATGTGTGATCTTTACGATCTCATAAGGATTGTACTCCGTAAGCCCCAGCCCTTCCAGATAAGCCGGAAGGCAGGGACGCCCCCGTTCCATGCACCGTCCCTCCAGAAAACGGTATACCCGCTCCGGTGTCACCTCCCCGCCGTAAAAAGGATTTTCCGGAAATGTATTTTTATGCTTTATGATCCGTACCTTTCTCCGCTGATCATAAAGCTCCACATCCGCCATCACGTCCTCTTTCCACAAGACCGTAAACTTATAATCGTCCATCTTCGCCTCCGTTTTCCGCATGAAGCATTTCACAACGAGATCCCTGGTTCCTGTTCACCGATATATTCCGAAGCCGCCTCGTTGGTTCCTGTTTCTATCATAACAGAAAAAGACAGTTTCATCAATCCTGCGATTCATGAAACCGTCCTCATTCCATATATTGTATATTGTTCACACCCTGACCGGCGCTTACTGGAACCGATTTACACAGATTTTTCCATCTTATACCCAAAATCCGGAATCCCATTCCACCGTCTCCGGAAATAATGTGCCGCCAGCTTCGGCCTTCTGTCCCTTGTCAGCAGGCCCTTTTTATTTCCGTCCACACGCATAACCCCCTGAATCGTAGCGAAATCCGCAAAATTCCAGGGATGCTCCCCGCGCACGAATTCATACTGGTCCAGGATCTGATTGGATGCGTCATAGTATGCCGCCTGGTATTCCTCGGTAAACATATTCGCGGAGGCGTCATGAAGACCCGGCACGGTGTCCGCGCCGTATTCGGTGATGATCACCGGCTTGTCCTTGGTCTTCCAGTATTCCATCTCATGGGTCAGCGCCTGCTTCGCCGCGTCCAGATTGCCTGGGAAAATGTACCAGCCGTAATAGCGGTTCATGCAGATCACGTCCATGGCCGGAGCCACCAGATCCTCCGTATAATTGTTGTTGCATACCACCACCGTCACCGGGCGGTCCTGGGGATCGCAGCGGTGGGCCAGCTCATACAGCGGCTGGAAATACTCATAGGCGCTCTGCGCCCTAGCCGCGGTATCCGGCTCATTTGCCAGGGACCACATGACCACACAGGGGTGGTTTTGATCCCGGCGGACCAGCTCCCGGATGACCTCCTCATGGTGCTCCTTCGTCCTGCTCAGGTCCCGGTACCAATCTTCCTCGATATTGGGGAAATTCAGCCCCACCGCAGGAGTCTCATCGATCACCACGATGCCTTCCCGGTCACAGAGGTTCAGCATCTCCTCCGCATAAGGGTAGTGGGAGGTGCGGAAGGAATTGGCCCCCATCCATTTCATCAGGGAAATGTCCTTCACATTAAGGGCCTCATCCATTCCCCTTCCATGGATATTACTGTCCTCATGCTTCCCGAAGCCTTTGAAATAAAAGGGACTGCCGTTGATCAGGAACTGGTTTTCCTTCACTTCCACGGTCCGCACGCCGAACTCCTCCTCATACAGATCCTCCCCGTATTCCACCCGGGCCGTATAGAGATATGCCTTTCCCGGCTGCCACAGCTTCACCTTGTCGATCACCGCGCAGCCCTCGGTTCCCGCGCCGGATGCCACGGCCTGACCGTCCTCGTCCAGGATCGTGATCCGCGGTTCCATGGCTGCTCCGCTCCTGCTGCCGGAACCAGTTTCCCCGCCTGTAACGCCCTCTTTACCGGAACCGGTTTCTCCGCCTGAGCGCTCCTCACTGCCTGCTCCTGCGCCGCACGCACTTCCCCCGCAGCGGATCTCAAACCGCACCTCGGCCTGATTCCCCTTCACGACCGGCACAAGGGTAATCTCCTCAATATATGCCGCCGGGGTGGTATAGAGCTTCACCGGGCGGTGAATCCCCGCATAGTTGAAAAAGTCAAAGTTTGGATAATTCTGAGGCGCCAGCTTCGTTTTCCGGACACTTTCAAAATCCGGAATCTCACTTCCGAACATGGCCTGGCTGCTCTCATTTCCGACCGGCAGCGTGGAAAAATCGATCCGGTTGTCCACCGCTACGCACAGCAGGTTGTCCCCTTCCCTGAGCAGCCCTGTCCGGAAGGCTTCTTCCGTCTCCCCGATGATTTCCCGGCCGGATCCGTCCCCTCGGCAGGCTGTCCCCACACGGGCTTCCCCCGGCGTATGGAGCTCCACTTCAAAGGGAAGAAATCCCCCTTTATGCTCACATAAAAGCTTCCCGTTCATGTACACGCGGGCGTGCTGGGTCACTGAGCCGAACCGGAGCACGATCCGCTGGGAGAGCAAAAGCTTCGGAATCTGAATTTTTTTCTGATAAAACACCCAGCCATAGTGGTCCCGGAACACGGAATCCACCTTCTGGTCATTGTAGGAGGCCGGCACTGCCATCGTTTCCGCCTCCGCAAACGGACTCTCCATCCATTTTTCCTCAAACCCGTGCCCGTTGTCCAGCCGGAACTCCCACACTCCGGATAGATCCGTCAGCGTCCGGGCATTGTTCATTTTCGGATATAACATCTTCTTCCTTCTCCTTCCTGAATCAATACGGCAACCCGCTCGATACAAGAATCCGACTGCGGCGCATACATAAAAGTGCGGCAGCGCGATTTTTGTGAACTGATAAGCAGGTTGCCATACAATGTGTTCTTTCAAACTTCCTGTAGAACAATAAATATAATTTTCGCATGGATATACGCGGTCAGCCCCGCGGAGATCACGAGGAACGGCGCCATCACAAAGATGCCCACCGCGACGATTCCTCCGGCACTCACCAGCATCAGAAGCGTCCAGCCGGGATTTTTCAGGGCCGTGACAAATGCCGCCGCGATCAGGCGCTTTATCCCCATATCGTATAAGGCAAGGAATGGGAACAGATATACAAAGGTCATCAAAAATATGACGGCCAGCATCCCTGCCGATGCCAGCAGCACCACCCCGGCGCTGCTCTCCATCCGGGAATACAGCCGGATGTCCGATGCCAGAAATACGCCCACGCATACGCATCCCAGCCACACCGCCGTGCCCTTCCTCCAATGTTTCCGAAACGCCCGGAAGAAGGGAGAAAACACATAGCCCTCCTGATTTTTGGCAAGCTTCAACGACACATCATAAAGGGCCGATGTAGAAGCCCCGACTGTCACCACCGGAATACAGCAGACCATCCACAGAACCGTAAGGATGACCATATCCGTCAGCTTCCCCAAAAAGATCCATACCGGGTTGTCCCATTGAAATATTTTCGACATTGTTTCCTTCCTTTCTATAACCGAACACTCCCGGAAACTCCTTTGCACCCATCTTTGCGGCTGAGTCTCCGGGTATCGGGATGCGTGCTTTTTTTATCCCTTCAAGCCGGTCGATGCCACGCCTTCCACAAAATATTTCTGCAGTGACAGGAACACGATCAGCACCGGGATCAGCGTAATGATCGAGCCGGCCATGATCAGCCCGTACTCTGCCGCGAACTGGCCGATGAACATTTTCAGTCCCAGCTGGATGGTCTTCTTGGTCTCGGTCTTTAAGTAGATCAATGGTCCCAAATAGTCATTCCACGTATTGACAAATGTAAAAATGGTCAGCGTGGACAGTGCCGGCTTTGACAGCGGCAGCATGATCGAGGAATAGATCCGGTATTCGCTCATGCCGTCGATCCTGGCAGCCTCGCACAGAGAATCCGGGATATCCTCGTAGAACTGTTTCATCATAAATACTCCGAACGCGGAGAATGCCTGCAGGCAGATCATCGCCAGCAGCTTGTCATTCAGCCCCATATTCCGCATCATGATGAACTGGGGCACCATGTACACCTGCCAGGGCATGGCAATGGTGGCGATGTATGCCAGGAACAGCTTATTTTTATGCTTAAATTCCAGCTTGGCAAATGCATAGGCCGCGAAGCTGCTGGTCAAGAGCTGCAGCAGGGTGACCACGATGGTCAGAAACACCGTATTTCCGATAAAATGCATGAGCGGGATCTTGGTCCAGATCCGCACGTAGTTATCCCACCTCGGTTCGTCCGGGATAAACTGGAACGGTGTGATCTTAAATACTTCGGCGTTCGTTTTGATCGACGCGGAGATCATCCACAGAAAAGGAATGATCATCACCGCCGTGATCAGGATCAACAGGAGATAGAGAAAGAATTTCCCGATCGCCCGGTTACGTTTCATAGATGCTGTCTGCATAGTTCTTCCTCCTTCATTAAGGTAGCGCCCCCCTCACCTGCGGTTCGAGGGCAGGTCGTTTTCCTTATTCATCAGCATATTTCTTCTGGCCATTGAACTGGATCAGTGTGATGATCAGCACCATGGCGAAGAGTACCATGGCAATGGCGCTGGAGTAGCCCAGATCCCATTCAATAAATGCCTTCTGATAAATGTAGTATACCAGCACCGTTGAGGATGTCCCCAGCCTTCCGTCGCCGCCTCCGGCAAGCATGATGGCGATGTCGTATACCTTGAAGCAGTTGATGGTCAGCATGACGGTCACGAAAAATGTGGTAGAGCGCAGCTGGGGCCATGTCACGTACAGGAATTTCTGCCAGGTGCTTGCCCCGTCCAGGTCCGCCGCCTCATACAGCTCCGCCGAGATCCCCTGCAGCCCTGCCAGATAGATCACCATGTAATAACCCATATATTTCCATACGCTGAACAGGATCAATGTGACCAGGATCAGGTTCCCGCCGAACCAGTTGGGCAGCTCTTTCACATGAAATACATAATAAAGGACCGCATTCACCGGGCCCTTGCTGGGATGGAAGATCATGGCCCATACTGCCGTGATCGCCACCAGGGATGCCACATAAGGGAAGAATGCGACGGTCCGGAAGAATCCCCGGAATTTAATCTTCTGATTCAGTATGATGGCAAGCCCCAGGGACGCGATCATCGTCAGAGGAACCGTACCGATACAGTAAATGATCGTATTTTTCAGGGATGCCTTGAAGATCGTGTCTCCAAGCAGCTGTTTAAAATTATCCAGACCGGCGAACTGAATGGCATTGTTGCCGTCCCAGTGCAGGAATCCCAGCGCAAACGCGCAGATGATTGGGATCATTGTAAATACCGCAAAACCGATAAAATTGGGCGCGATAAAGGAGTACGCCACCAGGGCCCGCTTCCGTTCCCGCTGCGCCCTGCTCTTTTTCAAATCCGTAGCCTGTTCCATAGTTTCCCTCCTCCTTCTTGAAGTGTTTTGGGTTTTTTGCAGAAAACCTGCCGCCGGCATTCTTTCGGCTTTCGATGCCGTACATCCGCATGTCACCGGCCGCCTTTCTGCATCCCACAGGATAAAAACAGCCGGCAGATTGGGAATCCCTTCTCTGCCGGCCAATCTTCATCATGGATTTATACTCACGGCCGAATCATTCTGCCGCTTTGCATCATTATTTCAGGATCGCTCCTACCTCTTCATTCATTTTTGCGATGCCCTCGTCAATGGAAATATCCCCGTTCATGATATCCTTATGATAGGTATCCAGGATCGTATTGATCTGGGAAATATTTTCGTCATACGGAGCTTCCAGATAGATCTGTGCTGTCTTCAGCGCTTCCTTGGAATCCTCGTCCTGCGGGAATCCGTCCAGTCCGGTGATGATGTCGATAACCTCATCGCTGATGATCGCCGGGAATGTACCGGTCTTGGCGATCACCTCCGCGCCTTCCTCGCTGCCTGCAAACTTGATGAAATCCCATGCCGCGTCCTTATTTTCAGAGGAGGTGGGGATGGAAAGGCCTGTCACCTGTCCCAGTGTGGTGCCTGCTTCCACGCCTTCCGGATGGGGATATTTTGCCAGGCCCCAGTTGCCGCACAGCTCGGAATCATATTCGCCGCTTGCCAGGCTGGAGATCAGCGTCGTGATGTACCAGCTCCCCATATTGAAGGATGCGGTATTTCCCTCTGAAAATGCTGCCGAATAGTGGAGCTGCGATGCGTTGGTGTCTACGTAGGAACGGCAGATCCCGTCTTCTTCCTGCTTCTTCACCATCTCATAATATTCTTTGGTAAAATCATAGTTTCCGTCTGTAATGGAATGCTCGCCGTCCAGGACTCCGAAGAGCTGCACCGCGCTTCTCCAGGTGTGGTAATGAGAGCCGAAGACCTGCTCGTCCCCGAAGCCTGCTTTTGCCACGGAACGCGCCAGCTCGTCATACTCCGCGATCGTCATATCATTGGTCGGATAAGCCACTTCCGCGTCATCAAACAGATCCTTGTTGTAGTACAGCAGCCAGAAATCACTTCGGAACGGGAGCTGATACAGCGTGTCATCCACAGTCAGCTGATCGGTGGTGCCGTTGTACAGGGACAGATCCACACTGTCCGCCGTGATCCGGTCGCTCAAGGGTTCCAGGACTCCCTTGGATACCAGCGTCGCATAGCCCGGTACGTCTTTGATGGTAACAATATCAAACTCGGAACCGCTTCCGGACAGCTCTGTGGAAAGGACCGTATCATAATCCGAAGCACCCAGGTCCGTCATCTCGATCCGTACCTCCGGATGCTGCTCCGTATACGCGTCTGCGATCGCCTGCCAATAGGTAGCAGTCTTGATATCCCAGCAGGCCCATTTTAATACGGTGTCCGCGGAATCCGATCCGCTGACGCCTGAACTTCCGGCCGCCGGCTCCTCCGTCTCCTCCGGCTCCTCTTCCTCTGCCTCGTCTGTCTTCTCCTCCTGCTTCGTCTCCCCGCTTCCGTCGGTCTCGTTTCCGCCTCCGCAGGCTGTCAGTCCGGTCACGACCATGGCTGCCGCCAGCAGGACACTTACCAGTTTCCTTTTCATTTTACTTTACCTCCTTATATGTTCGGCGCTTTCGAAAATCTGCTCTTCCTTAGTTTCTTTTTCAGTCTGCTTTTTCTTTCCGTCCGCGCTCTTCGGAGCTTTCGTTCTTTGTGCTCCTGATACGTCTATTATATAAAATTCTCTACCGTTTTCTCCATAGACTCAGCTATGATTTCCTGTCATTTTTTCCCTGCCCGGTTTCCGCCGCACAACAGATACAGATGGGGATTCCTGTCCTTTTCTACAAAATCATGCATAATTTCTCACTCGCCTAAATTTGCAAAACTATTTTTCTGTTTTTATGCTATGATATAGGAAGTGCAAGCTGCAGCCCGTGTGCTGACTGCAGCCGCGATCACAGCCGTAAGCTGTAATGACAAAGGAGCTTTGACCACGATGAAGCATACATTTTATAAAACGATCAAAGGACGCTTCCTGCTCATTTCCGCGGCCATCATGCTTTTGGTCGGGATCGGGACGTCCACCCTGGCTTATATCATGTTTTCCCGTAACTTAAAGGACAGCCAGATCCATTCGGCGGAGACCAGCCTGCAGATCTTAAAAAACCTCATCGACTCGGATGTGCAGGATATCATGACCCTGTCCCGCCAGACCCGCACCAACAGCAAGATCCTGGATTTTATCAACACGGACAGGGACAGCACCTCCTACAATACGATCACCAGAAATGCTTCCGAATGGCTGAATGAGCAATGCCTGAGCAACAACGCGAGGCAGTACATTGACCGGGTGGTCATTGCCAATATGGACCGGACTGATTTCCTGCAGGTCGTCCCCTCCGGCTACTCGGTGGGGAAGCCCATGGTGCAGATCATCCAGGAGCTTCCTTATTATGAAGAGCTGATGGAGCTGCCGGATTATTCCTTTCACATCGGGGTGCAGAACGATCCCTTCCTGACCAAAAGTGTCCGGATGCTCCCGGTCATCCAGCCGGTCTACAGTTCTTTCGGAAATACGGTGGTGGGCTTTTCCTATATGCAGATCTCCTTTGAGCTCTTCCGGACGCCCCTTGCACAGTACTCCCGCCAGACCCGGATGCCCGTATATCTGCGGGTCTCCGACAGCATCTGGGAAATCTCCGGCAACGCCGTGATCCCGCTTTCCCCGAAGTACCTGCCCGGGAAGGCATCGGGAGAGACGTCGGGGGAAGCTTCGGGAGAGACATCGGGGAAGGCTTCGGAGGATGCTTCGGGGGAGACGTCGGGGAAGGCTTCGGAAAACGCCGCCGGCATCAAAACGGTCCGGTACAACGCAGCTCCGGACAGTGACATTCAGGTCCGATCCGTACACTCAGACGGGAAAGAGCACATCTATGTGACGGTTGCTCTGGATTCCCGGGACTGCTCCATCAGCATCCCCCTCCCGGACAATGCCCTGTACCAGCAGTCCAGAGGCTACCTGGCGATCCTGTTCCTGATCCTGCTCTGTGTGCTGGTCATCGGCGGCTTCCTGATCCTCAGCCTGAACCGGACAGTCACCCGGCCGGTGGCCCTCCTGCAGGGGCGGATCGACGCAGTGGCCCGGGAACATTTTACGCCCGACTCTTCGGTGGAATGGGACAACGAGCTGGGAGATATCGGGCGGAATATCAACCGGATGGCTTCCGACATCCAGACCCTGATGGAACAGAAGATCCAGTTTGAGACGCAGAAAAAGGATTATGAATACCAGGTACTGCAGAGCCAGATCAACCCGCATTTTCTCTACAATACTTTGAATTCCATCAAATGGATGGCCAACATCCAGCATGCTCCCGGGATTGCGGAAATGACCACCTCCCTGGCACATTTGCTGAAAAGCATCGCCAAAGGGACGACCACCATGGTTACCCTGGAGGATGAGATCTCACTGCTGAATGAATATTTTACCATACAAAAATACCGTTACGGCGGAGCTATTACACTGGAATACCAGATTGACGGTGATGATCTCCTGAAAGCCCGGGTCCTTCGTTTTACTCTGCAGCCCCTTGTGGAAAACGCTATTTTCCACGGCATTGAGCCAAAAGGACAGAGCGGACGGATCCGCGTCCATGTATACCCGGAGGGAGCAGACGGACTGTTGATCGACGTGACGGACGACGGCGTGGGAATGGATGAGGAGGCCATCCGGCGGGTACTGAACGGAGCGCCTGCGGAAAAAACACATTTCTTCCGGCAGATCGGCATCGGGACTGTGAACCAGCGGATCCGGTACAGCTTTGGGATGGAATACGGGCTTACCATCACAAGCGTCCCCGGTCAGTATACCACTATGTCCGTGCATTTGCCATACAGGATTGAGAACGTCTGAGATATCCCCGGCCGGATGGTTACTGGTCACACCTTGACCAGGCGTGCCCAGTAACCCAGGCCGTCATTTAAAATTGCCTGCGGCAATGGACGGCCTGAATACCAGCTTTTATGTGCATCCTCCTGACCAATCAGCGTGGTGATTGGTCAGGGTATGACATGTAACGCCGGATGCCTTGCAGCAAGATGCAATGCACCGTGAACCGTAGCGGCCGCACGGCATCCGGCCATTACAGCGGCGGGGCGGCCTACCACAAAAGAGAGAAAGGAGAACGCAGCTATGATCAAATTGTTAATCGCGGATGATGAACCTCTGGTACAGATCGGGATCCAGTCCATGATCTCCTGGGCGGAGCTTGGGATCGAGATCTGCGGCACCGCGTCAAATGGGGACGCCGCTTATGAGCTGATCTGCGAACACCGCCCGGAGATCGTCCTGACCGATATCCAGATGCCCTGTTCCTCGGGGCTGGAGCTTGGAAAGCGGTGCCGGGAGGAATTCGGGGAGCTTCCGGTCTTTATCATATTGACAAATTATGAGGATTTTCATTATGCCCGGGAAGCCATTTCCTTCCAGGCCTTTGATTATCTGATCAAGATCGACCTGTCTCCGGAAAGCCTGACCGATGCCATCAAAAGGGCGCTGGACCATGTCCGCAGGCTCCGGTCCGCGGCCACAGACAGCTCCTCCCGCGGCGCGGCGGAATTTCAGCTTCTCCAGGAACGGTTTTTCATCCGACTTTTAAATAACCTGTTTGAGACGGAAGCCCAGTATGAATGCCTCACCGAAGAACTGAAGATCCCGGTGGATTACGCAGGATATTCCGTGGCCCATACTGCCGTACTCCCGCCTGCCCAGGAGAAAACGCTCTCCCACGAGCAGATGTTAAAATTTTACAGCAGCACCCGGCAGATGTTCCAGGAGCTGGTTTCTAAATTTCTCCCCTGCCGGATGATCGTCCTGGATATCCGGCATGCGGCGGTGATCTTTTATTTCTCCGAGGAACACCTGCCGGCCTGGAAGGAGCGGGTCACAAAGGCGCTCACCCATGCTTTTGAAATGCTGTTCAACTATTACAGCGTGCGGTTAAATGCCTGCGTCGGACGGTGCGTGGGCAGCCTGCGTGAGCTCTCGTCCTCCTATTATGACGCCAAGCAGATCTTGAATGAAGTGTCGGAAAGCCATCCCATCCTGTATTGGGATGAGCTTTCAGATTTTTCCGGCATGCGGAACGTCTTCCAGCTCTCCCTGTTCCGCAGCGAGATCGGAAAGGCATTTGAACAGCTGGACGAGGAGGCCCTGCGGAATGTATTTTCCAGTATCACGGAGCTGCTCTCCACGGAACACGTCCCCTATCCCCAGGCTCTGGACGCGGCGGGAAGCATCCTGCATTTTACCGTCACACTCCTGCCGGAAGGGGAAGAGATCGCCTCGGCCATTTTTTCGGAGGAGGCGGATTCCTACTGCTCCCTGTACCGGCAGAAGACGGTCCCTGCCATCCTGGGATGGCTTCATCGGCTGGAGGACGGGCTCTGCGGCTTTCTCCCGGATTATAAGAGCCGGCACAAAAATTATCTGGTGGAAAACACAAAAAAATATATCCTGGAGCACCTCCATGAACGGATCGTGCTGCAGGATATCGCAGATAACTTCGGTGTCAGCCCCAATTATCTGAGCCAGCTGTTTAAACGCTTTGAGCAGATCGGCATCAGCGAGTATATCACCAATCTCAAGATCCGCAAGGCAAAGGAGCTTTTGAAGGACGGAAGCCTGAAGATCTATGAGGTGGCGGACCGGCTGGGGTTCGAGAGCGCCTTTTATTTCAGCAAGGTGTTCAAAAAAATGACCGGGGTGGCGCCGAAGGATTTTCGGAATCTGTGAAAGTTTTTTTCCAGCTGTGCGGCTGCGTAGCAGACGTAAGAGTGCGTCAGCACGGTTTTTGCGAATGGATAAGTGGGTTGGATGCTCCAAGGAGCATCCGCCCTCACGTTCTGTCACATTCTCCGGCACCTGGTCTGTTCAAACTGGAAGTTATCATTCTATTGCTATGAGGTCTGTTCTTTCATAGCGATTATGTCCTTGTAATTGCTTTTTCTATTTCCAACACTTAATTGCTTCCTCTAAAGATTTTCCTTTATTGTCTGCAAAAATATCCATTTCAATCGTCTCTCTCTGTTTTGCCGGAACGTAATCATCTATGACACAATGCTGCTAAAAGTGACTTGTACCTTTCCGTCTCATTTTTTATATCTTCGTTGGTGACACCATAATACAGATATATTTCCCTGAACAGCTTCTTCAGCTCTTTCATGGTTTTCTTATTCCCGCTGAATGATCCGTCTATTACCTGCCAGACAGTTTCCACCCCTATCTGCATCATGCAGTTCCCAGGAAATTTAATTTCATATATGTGGAAATCTAAGGGGAAGATATCATCTGCAATTTCCGCAGCCATCTTCTCCCGCTCCTGTATCTGCTCCCAAAATGCTTTTAAGGCTTCCACATCCTCCCCTTCGGGCGGTGTCAAATCCGCCATTTCACCAAGCAAATCCAGGCGGTGGCGCATTACAAGGGATGCCTTTAAGCACTTTCTCTGCTCAAGGTAATTATGGGACTGCTGCGAAACTTCCTTAGCGCCGTATTCCCGTTTCAGCAGTTCCGTAACCTCCCCCAGCGTATGGGGATTGGCGGTTATCTGCTTTTTTATCCTGTCCCTTTTTAATTTGCGGAAATAATTCTGTATGCGTGTTGCCAGCTTCACCTTACCGCCTTTTCCGGCGATAAAAATACTTGTCGGCCCGTCTGCCCCGCCTATAATAGATACGCCGCCGGCTCCCTTTCCCATATCTTCACCTTTTCTCCCTGCTCCCCGATTCATCTATCTGCTGAAAAACCGGCGATGCCCCTTTCCTATCCCCTCTGCCACAGCAGCATACTGTCGCGAAATTCAGCGGTCAGCTTCCCGGTATCTTTCAGCCATGAAAGGTAAGACCGCACCGTGCTTCCCACCAATACATACTGCTCAAAATTCATGGAAAGCCCATAGCCTTTGAACACCTCCTGTAAAATCCGCTCAAAGCACATTGGTTCTTCACAGATGGATAAAATACGCTCTGCGATGCTCTGCACCTTATCCCTGTTATAACGGACAAGTTCCTTCACATCAGCAGAGGCATCCGCATGGGCGGGAACGAACATGGCCGCCTCCATCCCCTCCACCATATCCAGCGTTTCCAGATACGCGCCCACGTCATAAATGAAGGAAACCGCATATTTATCCAGCGTCTCCCTGCTGCTGATGCAGTCTGCCAGAAACACCACATTGTCCGGCATACGGAACCCCACCATGTCAAAGAAATGCCCCGGCAGGGGAATCACCTCAATCTCCTTCGGGAAGCCCTCATCTGAAAAATCCGCCGCATCACTCTCCTGCGCCATCAGGAACTTATGCCGCAAATCCTTACACGGATAACCGCCGTAAAGGAAGGACGGTTCCAGTACCGGGTATTTCGTAAAAGCCGCCTCTATGCCGCCGGAATACACCTTGCATCCCGTCTGCCCCTGCAGGTATTTATTCCCGCCGATATGGTCTGCATTGGAATGGGTATTCAGTATGGCGGTCAGATGCCAGCCGTTCTGATCCAGTATCCGCCTGACTTTCCTCCCCGAGTCTTTATCATTCCCGCTGTCAACCAGATACACATGATCCTTGTCCGCAGCATAGACGCCTATCTTTGCCGGGCAGTTTATGTAATAGCATTTTTCACTGACCTGTACCAATTCATACATGGTTCGTCTCCTCCTTTATTTGTTCGGATAAAATATCACGTTATAGGCGGCGCAGGCTTTATCTGAAACATTGTGATATGCGTGGGAAATATCTGCCCCAAACCGTATGGACTGTTTTTCCTGCAGCACCGCTTCCTTCCCGCCTATTACCATTTTCAACGTTCCCTGCACCATAAAAACATATTCTTCCACGCCCGCCACATGGGGAAGCGATTCATGGCACACTCCTGCATCAAACTCCATATAAAACGCCTCCACATTCCGCATTGGGTCAAAAGGAAACAGCGGGTATGCCCGCATCCCTCCGTTCTCCTCCGTGATCACATTTTCCCCATCAAGCCCGGCAACTGTGTACTCCGCTTCTTCCTGTTTACAGAAAAAAGATAATGGGATTTTCAGCCCTGTTGAAACCTTCCATAAAATGTTGATGGTGGGTGAGGACTGCCCGCGCTCGATCTGGCCTAACATAGGCTTGCTCACACCAGTCAGTTCCGCAACATCATCCAGCGTAAGCTGCCTTGTATTCCGGATTTCTTTCAGCCGCTCACCGATCTTCAATGAAACCTGCTCCATGATTCCTCCTTAAATCTATTTTCACATACAAAATATACTATAACATATCAGAGAACAAAATGAAAGAGCCGGCAGGGGCGCATGGTTTTTGCGCCTCCGCCGAATCAGGGGTATGGGTTATATCTTCATATCCAGCCCTTTTGCTTCTCCCGATACCATTGACGTGATGCTCTCGTCTGCAAAAATCTCATCCAGCACATCAGACGGAATCGGTTTGCCATGCGTCCATCCGGGCACCTTTTCTTTCACGGCACTGGCTGCCTTCCTCCCAATGCTTATTTCCAACTGCCCTAAAGTCCATGCTGCGGCTACCCGGTCTTCCTTCTTTAATGTTTTATAATAATTGTTTTTTGCCTGGGCCATTTCTTCCCACTCTGCCTCATTATCACCGGACATTCCATTGTATTTATAAAACGCATCCTTTACGCTGTTAAAAACGCGCTGCTTCATCTCATCAGATACCTTGATGATCTTCCTCGCATTGGGATTGTTGGTAACGCACATTCCTTCCACGCCATGCGAATTTTTGTAATGCCCGGTAAGCAAATCCTCCAGCGTATTCCTGCCGCCCGCACCGGATCGCTTTGCCCCGGCGAAAGGCATATTCATGTTTGCTTTGCCACCGTTTATCCTTGATAAAAGCTGCCAGATTCCCTGGCTGTTATTTCCTATACGCATGATAAAATTCCTCCTTCTATATGGTCAGATCCAACTGTGTGCCCTTGCCTTCTTCCTGCAGCATGGGCAATCTCCCCATTTCCATCCAGTACAATCACACAGGAATATATTCTGCCTGATGGCAGTGTTGCCTGGTCTTTCATAATAAAACTTTCTACTTTAGCCATTACCTGCTGTGCCAGAGCCGGGTCATTTTTCATTTTTTCTTCTAGCGCAGGCGGCACAACGATTGCTTTCTTTCCAAGCGTAGAATCTATCCTCGACTGTACACTCGCGTCCGTCAGATTGGAATCCGCCCCTGACGGTTTCCAATCTAAAACCGATTCATCAACCTTATCACTAAAAAACTTTTCATGCGGAAAATCATACCTCTGCCATGCCGCCTTTACCGCCGCAAGCTCCGCAAAGCTTACACCCCCATTCTTATCAGCCGCCGCATTCTTCCGGTACTGCTCCGCCAGATCGTACTCTCCCAATTTACCTGTCACTCCGAAATCCATCTTCCTCTCTCCTCTCCTTTCATTTTTCATCATCACTGACAGGATGAACACCCTGGAACGCCGTCATGGCCGCATATAACACATCCGCCATCTTAAACACTGGACACATCCCCGTTCTACAGGTGCCGCATACAGGCTTTCACTTCTTATATCGGCAGAAATTTTCCGTTTTTCGGGCGGAGGGAACGAAACGACCACTTTTCGGGAACGAAAGGCAGAAATGCCGTATAGAAAATACAGAAAGCCTGCCACTGGCAGCCTTTCTGCATACGATGGTATTCAAAAATTTCTCCTTAGCGCAGTTTCAGTAACCGGGATATGTTTTCCCCTAATGCCATTTCCGCCGTCCGCTTGTCCGGGCTTACAAATTCGATGAGCTGCCTGTATAAATATGGTTCCCCGTAAGGCGCATCTGAACTGTAAAGGCACCTTTCCGGCAGTTCAGCCAATGCCATTTTTGTTGCAATGGAGGCAAAAGCCGCCGAAAGGTCTAAGTATACATTCCCATGCTCTTTCGCAAATCTTATGGCCTCCATCCAGTTTGAGCCGCCCAAATGTCCGAAGATAACGGGAATGTCGGGATATTTTTCACATAAGGACATCAGAAGTTTTATCCCGTCCATCGTAACCGGGTGAAAGGTATGTATCCAGACCGGATAAATCTTTATATCCGTCAATGCCTGAAATACAGTGTCCAACTGCATGATCTGCTGCTCATTTCCGGGCGTAAACTCTCCAATTCCGTACAGTGAATTGGAAGTAATCTGCGCATCAATCCATTTTTCCGTTTCCTCCAGTCCCATCCCTAAAGGAACAGAACCAAATCCCAAAAAGCGTTCCGGGTATTCCTTTACGGCTTCCGCAACTTCCGAGATGTTCTTTTTCAGCCGGCGGATGTTATCCTCCTTACTGTTGGCTCCTGCCAGAATCTGATTCAAAGCTTCCATTTCTTCTTTCAGTTCCTTTAGTGTGCCGGCTTTCTCCGGGTGCGGCGCGGTGCAGAATAATACCGTCTTATCCACTCCCGCCGCATCCATTTTATCCAACTGCATTTTCACGGGGAACATGATATGTTCGTGGCTGTCTATCACCATTTTCAGAACCTCCTTGACAATTTTGGTATATTGACGTTAGCATTAAGGAAGACGAAAATCAAGTACGCACTTTTTTGAAATAAGGTTTCCTTTTTGAAACCGTGCGTGGAAAGGGGCAATACATAATGGCAAAGGTGCAGGCAGTGGATGATCAGTGCCCGGTTGAGCTGGGGCTGAATATCCTTAGCGGAAAATGGAAGCTGAAAATTTTATGGAATCTCTCTAAAGGCACAATCCGTTTTAATGAATTGCAGCGGCTCTTAGGCCACATCACCACCAAGACGCTGACAGAGCAGCTCCGGGAACTGGAGGAACAGGGAATCATCCTGAGAACTGTTTTCCCGGAAGTCCCTCCGAGGGTTGAATATTCACTTAGCGAAATAGGCTGCACCCTGAAACCGATTTTAAGTGAGCTATGCGAATGGGGAAAGACCTATCAGGAATATCAGCAGCAATAAATGTATCCGAGTTTTTTATATAAGTATCTACTTTGGGGAGGTCATATCATATCATGAAAAAACAACTGCTGCTAATTTTAACACTGAGTATTCTTTTGGCACTTGCCGCCTGCGGAACGTCCAGCTCAAACTCTATTTCTGACGACCTGGTTTCTGCTTTTATTGCTGATTCTGTGACTGAGGTTAAAATCACGCACATAATCAGTGGCACTGAGTCGCAATGGACAGTCGATGGTGATGAGCTGGAAACTCTGAAAAACTGGATTTTAGGATTGAATTACAGTATGGTTCCATTTGAAAAGGGGAATTCTCCCGGTGACGAGGATGGCGGCGAAGCATATAGCTTTGACATGACAGATACAGACCATCCGGGCTTTTCTTACGTCATCAACGGGCCAGACAGGTGCTATCTTTTGATAGATGGAAATTGGTATTCGGTTTCCAATCCGTCCAATCCGCCTGTGGCAGAACCTCAATGGGAGACACTGACCATTGAAAAGGTTAAAGAGTTGGCAAAAAAGGGGATGCCCTGTCATGGAGCGATTTTGAACCATATCGCCATACAGACATCGGTTCGGGGCTATATATCTACTTCTATGAAATAGATGAAAACTATTGCCTTGTGATTGGCGGCGAGGATACGCAGACCACTCCCATGTATATCCGTTTGGTTCTGAAACCATACGACCATGAGTTTTTAGATGATATGACATATATTGAAATACGAACCGAAAATGTGGATGATTTTATAAAAAAAACTGTTTCAAACATTGAAGTAAAGGCGATACAGCCCTGAAAATAAAAAGACATTTTCATTGTAGACAGATAGAATGTTTGAAAAAATGCACCCGCAGCAATTACGGGTGCATTTACTGTAACACATAATGATTCGAAAAGCAATTCCTTTTTCTGCGATTTTCATATCATTCTTTTTCTATATGAGCGGTCTGCTCTGCAGGCTGACCCTGCCCTTTTCTTTTTCAACAAAAATCGATTTTCCCCGGAACGGCACCTTCAGCCGGAAGTCTTCCACTTTCTCCGGTATATGGGGCGCAAACGCAAATCCCTCCGGGCGCTCCGGGCACAGGCGCAGCCCGGCGATCTCTTCGATCAGGATGCTGATGGGCGCGCTGGCCCAGGGGTGGCAGAGGCTGGTGTTCCACTTTTGATCCTTCCCCCACGCCTCGAAGCAGGCCGTCGCCCCTTCACTCAGCATATGCACCCAGCCGTGCTCTCCTGGGTTGACCAGCAGGCGGTACACTGCCTCATACTGCCCGGCCTTTGCCAGGGCTTTCAGCAGATAATAGCTGGTCATAACACCGCAGCAGAAGCCCTTTTCTGCGAGGAAATCCGCCGCGCTTTTCCGGGCTTTCTCCGGCACCAGCCCGAAATAGAGCGGATACAGGTTGGAATGGATGGCGCAGTGGCTGCTTGTTTCGCTGTCTGCAAACAGCCCCGGCCCGGGTCTGTAAAATGCACGGATATAGGAGGATTTTCTGCTTTCCACATCCCAGGACCGGGACAGCCCCAGGATATCTTCCATCTCGCAGAGTGTTTTGCCGGCGCCGATATAAAGTGCGTTGATCACATTGTGGCAGCCGGGAGCGACAATAGGTCTTGAGAGTGTAAAGTCATAGCCGTCCCGCAGATTTTCCGGCCAGTCTACCAGGTTCCATTTGTCCGAGACCTGGTCCAGCAGTCCGTCCCCGCGCTCATACTGCGCGAAATGGCGCAGCAGATTTTTGGCAGTAGGATAATATGCTTTCAAAAAATCCCGGTCCCCGGTGAATTGATAATCCGTCATCAGCAGCTGGGACCAGAGCAGGGAAAAATCCGCGATCTCCTGCATCAGGGAGCCGGGGGCGACTGCCATCAGCCCGGGGCAGATCTTCTCTGTCAGCGCAAATTCCCGGATGCATTTCCGGAGCATTTCCGTGGTTCCGCTAAGCCAGACCTGGGAGCGCGAGGTGATGACGGCATCTCCCAGATACTGCCCCTTTTCCCGGGTGGAACAGTCCAGATAGCCCCACTGGGTGCACAGCTTCACCGCCTGTCTGCAGATCTGGAATA
Organism: uncultured Lachnospiraceae bacterium; assembly: GCA_949893755.1. Classification (GTDB taxonomy): domain Bacteria; phylum Bacillota; class Clostridia; order Lachnospirales; family Lachnospiraceae; genus Schaedlerella. Next base: position 19,474 of record CATLCV010000040.1, read on the forward strand.
TCTGTTCCACGTAAGGTGCATCGGTGTACAGGGTACATCGGCTTTCGTCCAGCGGATAATGCCGGAGTTGGATGCGGATGTGCCGTATCTCCACAGAATCCTCCGTGATCAGCTCGGCATAGCGGAAGCCCTTGTAATCGTAGGGAACATATTCGCTGATCCCTTCTCCCAGAATCCATTCCTCCTGATAATCGCAGCCGCAGCGCAGATGCCAGCGGACACATCCAGAGTCAGGCGCAGCATCCTCATACTGATCTTCTTCCGTATAATCTTTTACAATTTTACCCGTTTTCCCGCCTGATAAACTGTTATGGCTGGCAGCCGGCCCCTGTGATTCTTCTTGATCTGATTTCTTAGCCGAAGTGTTCTGGCCGCTACTTTCATCCATAGTATTTGCCGCAGCACTGCTCCCATCCTCCTGCTCCTGCAGCAGCTCTTCCCCGCAGAGGATCCTCACTTTGCTTCCGGGAGCTCCCTCCGCTGTGATACGCAGGCTTCCTGTCACTTCCTGCCCCGCATCGATGAACCAGTGTCCAGGGCCTGTCCTGATGAAGGTCTGCGGCTCCATTTCATAGACAGACAGCATTTTCACAGGCTGGGGAAAAAGCCGATAATCCGCCCAATCTGCCGGGACCATCCGCTCCCAGCAATGGTCGTCATAATCCGATTCCTTCCAGTCCCTTTCCCAAAGCCTGCTGTCAAAGTTCTCCAAAAACTGGGTATCATATCCCGCGGTCTCGCCGGAATACGCCCGACAGATCTCGTATTTCCATTCCAGCGGACGCGGGAGCTGCCGGAGCCTGGCGGCAAGAGCAAATCTGCCGTCGCCGCTGTTCCAGACCCGGTTCACCAGCCCCTGATAATACAGATGGACAGCCAGCACATTTTTTCCGGTTTTCAGAAATCGGGTAATGTCGATCGTATTGTAGTAATACTGCTCCGGATAAGCAGGCGCGGGTCCCTCCCCGGCATAGGCTCCGTTGACATAGAGCTTATAATAGTCGTCTGCGGAAATATCAAGCAGCCAGGGATGCTCCGGTTCCATCTCTATATTCAGTTCCGCCCTTGCCAGGACATGCAGGTTCTGCAAAGCGTCTGTCTTCATTTCCCGCTGCTCCTGCTCTTTATGATAAGGATCTTGCGGACTGGTCTTTGCAAATGCCGGGATCGTGTACCATACAGGGTTGAATCTTCTCATAGTTTCCACCTGCTTTTTTTCATTTTCCGAAAAGCGCCAGCGTCAGATTGCCGATCAGCCTGAATGGCAGACAGACGTTTGCATCCGCACGCATGCTTTTCCAGCTGTACGGCTTTATGATTCAAAATACCGGACCTCCGTACAGATCACCTGCCTGCCCTTCCGGATGCGGTATGCGATCATTGGAATGGTGGTCTTGGAATGCATCAGGTTGGTGTTGGGATCGGGGATCAAGAGCTTCCCGGTTCCGTCCCCTCTCAGGACCGTTACCCTGCAGAAGCCATCCGGATTCCTGACCTCCGCCCCGGCAATCCGTTTTCCGTCTGCGGACCGGCAGAGCCTTTGTTCCGATTCCACCCTGTCGTCCGTGGACAGGGCAAATCCGCAGTCATATGCCTCACAGTTCACACTGCTGTTGATCTCATGGATCCGGACATGTCCCTCTTCCCTGGCTTCGATCGTAGTCTTAACCTCGATTCCGGGAAATGGGGTCCAGGAGTAGATCAGTCTCTGATCCTCGATCGTATAATCCTCATGAATGGTATTTTTCACAAAAATATATCCGTGTACCTGGAATGCCAGCATGCTGTCAGGCGCATTTTCCTCCAATGTCACGGAAGACCGGGCGATACTGAATCCATATTTACTGGAATACGCGAATTTGGAATATTTCTCTATGGTATGGCTGTGGCCGTCCGCCTTTGTCCGGCCCGGCACCAGAGCCACCACATTTTCATTGCCCCGCTGGATCAGCATATTCGCATGGCGCAGATATTTCCTGGAATCCAGCTGCGGAAGCGCCTCCGCATCCGCCTTCCAGAACGGGTGGTCCTCCGGAAGCGCCAGAAACAGAAATGCCTTCATCGCCCAATAAGGCGAACCCGGCGCATTGTAGCTTTCCGACATCTGCAGGTTCGGGTAGGCATATCCGATGGTCAGAATGCCTGCATTGTCAAAGATCGGCAGGTTCAGCCAATGGACCAGATGCCGCACAAGGATCCCCTTTAGTACCGGAAGCGGAAACACCTCGATCCCACCCAGCGCGCACACGGAAAAATAGGCCGCCTGGGCAAACCGGTAGGTCATGGAGCGGCCGTAGGCAAAGGAGGAGCCGTCCTCGGAAAACCAGTATATGTAATCCTTCCCAAAGGCAAGGGCCCGTTCCCGGAACCGCCTGGCCCGCTCAGGATCCTCCTGCTCCATGAACATGGCATAGACAATGCCGTAGGTCACCATGACGAAAGGATTATAGTAATCCTTGTCGCCGCCGTTTCCGTCATGATACCAGCCCCCGTCGTCATAATAAGCGTCGATCAGCTCCAGCCCCTCCTGGAGGCGCTTCCGGTCATAGGGGCGCCCCATCTTGTACATAGCCACATTGGTGATGATGCTGAAAAACTGCCAGTTGCACGCGCAGCATTCGTGGCGGTTGATCTCCCAGAGCCACTCGGTCAGGTTGTCCTTTGCCTGGTCGGACAACGGCTCCCAGACCTTGTCCGGACAGAACAGCATGCCAAATGCGATCGCCGCCATCTCACAATACTTCTGATCATAGTCCCGGCATGTGTGCCAGTAGTCGGGGTGGGACGGATCCGTGCCCGCCGTCAGTCCCTTCCGGTAGAGTTCCTCGAATTCCGGATCACTTCCTCCCCCCGCCCAGAAGGGCACCAGCCCCCACAGCGGACGCGCAAAGGCTTCCATGGGGATGGTGTCATTTTCATAATGCGCGCTGGTCACTCCCACATGGACCCGTGCTCCTGATTCGCTGTAAAACGGCTTGATCGGGTTCAGGACCTGTAAAAGCACCTGCTCCGCATCCTTCCTGGTCTGAAAATCCCGGATCGTCAGTTTCTTTCCTCCAAACATCGCTTTTCCCTCCTGCTGTTCTGAATGCTGCTTCATCATCTAATCATAGAAAAAACCTGGAGATAAATCCATGGATTATCTTCAGGTTTTTTGTAAAATCGTTATTTGAGGTAACTGCGATAAGTAATGATTTCAAAAAAATGTTTACTTTCTTTATCCTGTCTGCTATACTTGTTTTGTGAAAACCTATCGGACCACTCCATTCCGGATGTCCGGCAATTCTGGCATCTCTCCATATTTCACAGCATCACAGGAACCCATTGGTTGACAATTTACAGAAGAAAGGATTGATCCCTATGTCTCAAAAAAACACGCCCGGCAACGCCTTGCTGTGGGATGAAATTCTCAAAGCCATCGTAGATGCCATGCCGGAACAGCTTTTTCCGCTCTTCAAGGAAGTGTATGGAAAAGAGTATCCAAAAGGAACCCCAGTCACCCTGCTTGCCACGGAATCCTCCACCTACCGTGAGGACCCGAATGCTCCGCCAGGCTCGCGTCTGTCCGATATTGCGCTTTTGGTAAATGGCACAGATTATTATCATCTGGAATGCCAGATGCGCAATGACCGGGAAATGGTGATCCGCATGATCGCGTATGATCTGCATTTTGCCATGCAGTATACCATTCATGAAGATGACGAAAATGGCAGTTATACTATGCATTTCCCCCGTTCTGCAGTCATCTATCCTGAAAAAAATGAAAAGCTTCCGGAATATCTGCGGTGCCGCATTATTTTTCAGGATGAAACCGAGCACATTTACGAGATTCCCACCGTCAGGATCCAGTCCTACTCTCTGCAGGAAATTCATGAAAAGCATCTGAATCTTTTTATGCCCTATGTACTGCTCCGACTGCGGCCGAAGTTGGATCCGGAAAGGAAATTTCCATTAGAGAAAAAGGAATTGACAGACTTTGTGGATAAGGTTATGATGATATTAGAAAATGAATTGGAAGAAGGGTATCTGACACAACTGGAATATGATGATTACATCAACCTCTTCCGCCGTGCCGCAGAAAAAATATTGGAGAAACATGCTGATTTTATTGAGGAGGTGGACCGTATGACGAAACCGATGATTGAACTGCCCAGTGTACTGCAGAAACGTTTATATGATGAGATTGACAGTTTGAATGCAAACAAAAAGACATTGATCGCTGATAATGAGGCTCTGGCTGCTGATCGAGATGCTCTGATCGCTGATAAAGATGCTTTGATTGCTAATAATGAGGCTTTGATTGCTAATAATGAGGCTCTGATCTCTGATAAGGATGCTCTGATTGCTGATAAGGATGCTCTGATCGCTGATAAAGATGCTCTGATCGCTGATAAAGATGCTTTGATTGCTAAAAATAGTACCCTGTCTGCTGGTCTTGCAGAAAAAAATGCCTTACTTGCTGATAAGGATGCAGAGCTTGCCCGAATGCGGGCATTGCTGGAGCAATATCATATTCCGGTCACTGCCTGATCTTCTTTTTTCATAGCACAGAATATCCTATAAAATGCTGAAAGGGCTGTTGCAAAATACAGCTCGTATACATTATATGGCTGAGCGTGTAATCCAAATGCCATGCCTTGTATATTGCAGCTATTTTGCCGCAGCCCCTTTTTGGTAATATCCGCCATTGTGATCCTGGAGGGCTGGTTTTTCAGTCCGATCACAACTATCCTGCCTGCCGGCGAAGCAAGCTGTACGGACTGTTCAAAGGAAGAGATGCCCTCAGCTTTACTGGCTGGATGCCTTGCAGCAGGGTACAAAGCACCGTGAATAGTATCGACAAAAGTTACTGCTCAGTACCCTTCCTCCCGCCTCCGCTTCCGCAGCTGATACCGTTTTTCCCCTCCAAGCCATTCTGCCTGCTCAGCCTCCGATGCAAGCGCAAGCCCCGGCACCTCCACCGCATTCCCCTTTTCATCCACCGCCACCATGACAAGGTATGCCCGGTTGATGCTCCTGCGGTTTCCCTGGTAGTCCTCCACATAGGTGTCTACCCGCACCTCCATGGACGTGCGTCCCACATAGGTCAGCCGGCCCACCAGGACGATCATGTCGTTCTGATAAGCTCCTGCCTTAAAATTCAGATTGTCAATGGATGCCGTTGTCACCATTTTCCCGGAATGGCGCCGGCTGACGATCCCGGCCATCTCATCGATCCACTGCATCAGATAGCCGCCGAACAGCCTGCCCTGGGGATTGATGTGCTGGGAACGGATCACATAGACCTGCTCGGTTCTGGAATCCCCCACTTTTTTCATTGCTCTTTTCTGCTCCATGCCTTTCACTTCCATTCTATTTGCTATCAATTTTTTCCAGCTATGCGGTTGCGATTGGATAAATGAGTTTCGTGATCCCTGGATCATTAAACTGCACAATTGGAATTCATTTCTATAGTATATACCATAATCCCTCCGAAATCATAAAAATCTCAAATTTTTTCCACCTGTTGAATCAGCAACCGTACAGATGAAAATTTTTTCTTCTCTGATGAAATTTTTTCCCCATTTCAAAGATATATATAGTAGAGTGGTATACACAACGCCGGGGCGATTGCCCCTGGTCGTAAGAAGAGAAGCGCCAAAATAGCACCGGAGAATGTAAGGAGATCCCGAAATGTTACCGAAAGAGCAGTTTATTGAATTGGCAGAAAAATATATGGACATGATTTTCCGGATCGCGTTTCACTATGTAAAGAACCGTCCGGAAGCCGATGATATCACACAGGAAGTCCTGTTAAAGCTGTACAATACGAAAAAGGACTTTGAAAATGAGGACCACATCAGGCACTGGCTGATGCGCGTCACGGTCAATTGCTGCAAAAAAACATTTTTGTCCCCGTGGAGGAAAACCGAACCGCTGGAAACCTATGCGGACAAGCTGTCCTTTTCCACACCGGAGCACGGCGAACTGTTTTATCTGACCATGGAGCTGCCCCGCAAATACCGGGTCGCGATCTATCTCTATTACTATGAGGACTGCAGCACTGAGGAGATTGCCCGGCTTTTGCATATCCCGAAGGCAACGGTGGCTACCCACCTGCATCGGGGGCGGGAGCTGCTCCGCAAAAAACTGATGGAGGTGAAATGATCATGTTTGACAAAAAACTCTATGTAGAAACATTCTCCGCCCTTCATGCCTCTGAGGATACGCTGGCTGAAATTCAAAAGTTCACGTCACAGACCAGAAAAAAAGCACCACATGGGATCCGCCCTGTCGTCCTGCTTACCGCCCTGCTGGTCTTTCTGCTGTCCTTTGCAGCCTTAGCCGCAGGCAGCCGGAGGATGGGCGGCTGGGTACATCATGCTTCGGTTCGAAGCGTGGAAAAAATGGGGCTTTCCTGCCCGGACCGGCTTGGAGAATACCGGCTGTCCGGTCCCTCCCCTTTCCGCCGCATCCATGCAGCCCCGGAAGAATCCAGCAGCCTGAAAGCCTGGCTGGATCCGGACTATACCTGGATGAGCGCGGAATATCAAAATGAAGCCGGCCAGACCCTTTCTCTCGGCTTCGGAAAAACCGACCATCCTCTCTGGGCATACTGTTTCAGTTATGACGCGGAAGCGGAGGTGTGGCTCGGTGCAGAGACAGATGCCGGGCAAAAAAACACGGAAAATCAGGATACGGAATCGTCCGCCGGAAGTTCCGGCCCGGATATAAAAAATGTGGAGACAGTAAAGTATCAGGGCTGTACGATTTATCTGGCTGTCCAAAACAGAAGTGTGGAGGCCCACTGGGTCGATCCGGAGATCGGGCTTTGTCTTGTCCTTTCTTCCGGTCCCGACTGGATCCAGGATGAAACGGAAACACAAAACCGTGATACAGCGGGCCTTGCACAACATGAATTTCTGGAATTGGTAAAGCATGTCATTGACGATAACCGGACAAAATAGTCCCTGCAGATTACTCCTGCGCGCAGTATAACAGGCAGATTTTTCCTTTTCATTCGGAATAAATCTGCCTGTTCATCGTAAAATACTGTCCTGCCCTGAGCCGTTCCCTTTTATTTGACGGTGATCAGTTCATATTCCTTCGTCCCCAGCCCGATCTTCTCCGCATGGGCCAGACAGGTCTTATACTCGGAATTGGGCGTGGTATTCTCAAAATGGTCATGATGGTCACAGAAGCTGCTGCCCGCCATCTGCTCCGTCAGCTGGGAGTTGGGCAGCGGGGTCTGCCGCAGGCAGGCATCCGCGCAGGCCTGATCCAGCGCCAGCGGATCCGCGGAAGCAAACATCCCGATATCCGGAAGGATCGGCACGTCATTTCCGGAATGGCAGTCGCAGACCGGTGAGATATCGCACACCAGGGAAATGTGGAAGCAATCCCTGCCTGTCACCACCGCCTTCGTATATTCCGCCATACGGCAGTTCAGCTCCTTGACCGCCGCATCCTGTCCAAATGCAATGGCATCGAAGTTGCAGGCACCGATACAGCGTCCGCAGCCCACGCATTTTTCCCCGTCAATGGTCATGACCTTTTTCTCCGCGTCAAATACCAGTCCGTCGTTTGCGCATTCCCGCATGCAGCGCTTGCAGCCCCGGCAGCTCTCCGGGTCAATGACCGGCTGTCCGTTATGGTGCTGGTCCTTCTTGCCTGCTCTGGAACCGCAGCCCATCCCGATATTCTTGATGGTTCCCCCGAATCCGGTCATCTCATGCCCCTTGAAATGGGTCAGCGAGAGAAATACATCCGCGTCCATGACCGCGCGTCCGATCTTTGCTTCTTTGATATATTCGCCGCCTTCCACCGGCACCGCAATATCGTCCGTCCCTTTAAGTCCGTCGCCGATGATCACCGGACATCCCACCGTCATGGGTGTGAAGCCGTTCTCCCACGCACAATACAGATGCTCAATAGCATTCTTCCTGCTGCCGGGATAGAGGGTATTGCAGTCCGTCAAAAATGGCTTGCCGCCGCATTCCTTTACCAGGTCCGCAACTGCCTTCGCATAATTCGGCCTGAGATAGCTCATATTCCCCAGCTCTCCGAAATGCATCTTGATCGCGACAAATTTGCCGTCCATATCGATCTGATCCATCCCGGCTTTCCTCAGCAGCCGTTTCAGCTTCTCCACCGGGCTCTCATCCATCTCACATCGAAAATCGGTAAAGTATACCTTTGCTTTTTTGGTATCACTCATGTTCTTTCTCCTCTCTTATCACAGGATCTACTGTACTTTTTGCGGTCACTTCCATTCTGCGCTAAACTGTACAAAAACAAGATTCATGGCCGGAAGGCAGTAACGCGTCATTTCTATCAGTTTACCACATTTAGAAAATAGTTTCCACATCATATTTCGGTTCTTATATAGTATATATAACTACTTTATAAGGTTTTAAAAACTTCTTCATGCATTTTAAAGCGCAAAACGATTGCATTTCCGCCGGAAACGTAGTATTCTATATAGAAACGCAATGAAAAGAAGGGTTTGATATGAGCGAAGCATTTCACATTATCAGCGACGGATCCTGCGATCTGCCTGCAGAGCTGGCACGGGGAAAAAATATTACGGTGGTTCCGTTTTATGTCTCATTTGATGACGAGCATTATTTGAAAGAAAATGTAGACATCGATATCCGGGATTTTTACCAGCAGATGGTTGACAAAAAAGGCGTATTTCCCAAGTCTTCCATGCCTTCCATCCAGGATTACGCGGAGGCCTTCCGCCCCTTTGCCAAGGCCGGTATTCCCGTGATCTGCATCTGCATCACTACCAAATTCAGCGGGTCCATGCAGTCCGCGCTCAATGCCCGGGCGCTCATACAGGAGACCTGGCCCCAGGCGGAGATCACGGTCATCGATGCCACCGTCAATACGGTCCTCCAGGGCCAGTATGTGCTGGAGGCGGCGCGCCTTCGGGACAGCGGCTGGAGCTTCCATGATACAGCGGCACGTCTGGAGGAGATCAAGAGCACCGGACGGATCTTCTTTACGGTAGGAAATATGGAATATCTAAAGCACGGAGGCCGGGTCGGGAAGGTGGCTTCCCTGGCCGGGAGCGTCCTGGACGTGCGTCCCGTCATCACACTCAGGGAGGGCGAGATCTTCCCCTCCGGGATTGACCGGGGAAGGAAGCGCACCACTCAGAAAGCCCTGAATCTCCTGCTGGAATATTTACAGGAAAGCCGCCTGGGGATCGAATGCTACAGCCTTGCGGTTGGCTATGGATATGACCGGGAGGAAGGGCTTGCCTTCCGTGACCATGCGCTGGCGGTGCTGCAAAAAAAGGGATATGCGATCGAGGAGATCCCCGTCTACCAGATCGGCGCCACCATCGGCGTCCACACCGGGCCCTATCCGCTGGGATTCGGGATCATCGAAAAAGGGATCCACGACTAAAGGGCACGATCCATTTTAAAGAATTTGCAGAAAGGAGTACTGCACATGACCAATCCATTATCGATAAAACGAGGAAAAAGCCGGGCCGTCAATGCGGAGAATCTGACCGGCGAGAAGGGGAAAGGCGGAATGGCGTCCAGCCATCTGGGACAGTCGAGAAAAGGAAGTCCCTGCCTGAGAGACATTGCTCCCGGCGAAGAGGTCGTTCTTGCGGATATCCGGGGCGCGGGCATGATCTCCCACATCTGGATGACCGTAGACCAAAAGACCTCTGACGCAGAGTGTTTTGTCCTGCGGGACCTGATCTTAAAATTTTTCTGGGACGGGGAAGCCATGCCTTCCGTGGAAGTCCCGCTGGGTGATTTCTTCTGCTGCGGCTTCGGAAGGGAATGCCTCGTCAATTCCGCCTGTATCGCGGTGGCTCCCATGCGCGGGCTGAACAGCTATTTCCAGATGCCCTTCGGACGGGGTGCCAGGATCGTGCTGGTCAATGACCATCCGGAACCCCTGCCCGTATTTTTCTATCAGATTGATTATATCCTCTATGAGGAAATGCCTGCAAACACCGAATATTTTCACGCCCAATGGCGGCGGCAGGCGATCACGGAAAGGGGAAAGGATTATGTGATCCTGGACAACGTGCAGGGCTGCGGCCGGTATGTGGGAACCTACCTGGCCCTGTCCACCCTGGAACGGTACTGGTGGGGTGAAGGCGAGGTAAAGTTCTATCTCGACGGCGACCGGGAATTTCCTACGATCTGCGGAACCGGAATGGAAGATTACTTCGGCGGCTCCTGGAGCTTTGCCGGATATCCGGACGGGAAAATGCAGGAGCTGTGCTATTCCATGCCTTACCTTGGATATCCCTTCTATTCCCGGCATGATACGAACCTGACCCATCCGTATCACAACGACGACTGTCCGCCCATGCGCGGCTTCTACCGCTGGCACATGTGCGATCCCATCTTTTTTGAGGAGGATCTGAAGGTCACCGTACAGCAGATCGGAGTCTCCCACCGGGGACTTTTCGAACGGCAGGACGATCTGTCCAGCGTGGCCTACTGGTATCAGAGGGAGCCTCATCAGAGATTTCCAGAGCTTCCCGGACGGGAGGACCGCAGACCCAGATAAAAACAGCCGCGATCCATGCGTCCGGCTGGTATTCTCGAAAAGCGGCCGCCGATTTCGGCAGCCGCTTTTTCTTCTATTCCACCAGGATCGCGTTGGGATAGATCCGCTCCACCCTTGTGTCCTCAAAATGCGCATCCGTCCACACCTGCCAGCCCTCTTCTGCCGGGATGCCTTCCTGCCGCTCTCCATAGCGCACCAGCGCCATACAGGACACCGTGATATTGCAGCACATGAACAGGATCAGCGCCCAGGTGGAGACTTTTCCGAGGATCACCGGCAGCTTTTCGATCATCCGGGAAATGAACGGGTAGCAGCATTTGAACCAGACCACCGCCGCGATCCCCCAGAAAAAGCAGTACAGCAGATTGATCCTCCCGCCCAGATTGAAGGGGATCTCGCTGTAATCCC
>CATLCV010000041.1 GCA_949893755.1 uncultured Lachnospiraceae bacterium
TTCCCAGAGCCACATAAGCCTGGGTCACCACCTGCTCGATCTTGCTTGCCGCCGTAAATGCCGCTACCGCGGTGGAACCCAGCATATTCAATGAAGTCTGTACCATCATGGTCCCTACTGCCGTAAGGGAATACTGCAGCGCCATGGGAAATCCTACACCCAGCTGCATTTTCAGCAGGGAGGACCTGGGTCTCCAGTCCTCCTTCTCCAGATGCAGAAGCGGGACCTTCTTCACAATATAAAGCAGGCAGAGCAGCCCGGATACACCCTGGGCCGCCACCGTCGCATAAGCTGCCCCGGCTGCTCCCAGCCCGAAGCCCACGATCAGCAGCAGATCCAGCCCGATATTCAGAATCGCGGACAGGATCAGGAAATACAGCGGGATCCGGCTGTTTCCAAGGGCACGCAGAACACATGCCAGAAGGTTATACAGCATCTGTGCAAAAATTCCCCCGCAGATGATCATGATATAGGCATATGCATCTGCAAAAATATCGGAGGGTGTCTGCATGAACCTGAGCAGCGGCTTCATAAATGCCATGCTCAGCACCGTCAGCACGACCGACACCAGCACGGAAAGAACCGCCGCGCCGCCTACTGTCTGGCGCATGGCCTTCATATCCCCGGCGCCGAACTTCTGGGCCGTCAGCACTGTAAATCCTGCGGTCATGCCCAGCACAAACCCGATGATCAGAAACATGATCGTACCTGTGCTTCCCACCGCCGCCAGAGCCTTCGTCCCTACGAACTTTCCTACGATGATCGTATCCGCCATATTATAAAACTGCTGAAATACATTTCCGATAAAAATAGGAAATGTAAAGTTCAAAATGGTTTTTGCCGGATTTCCCGTCGTCATGTCTTGCTGTAATGTTTTCATAGCCATCCTCCTTTTCATATAATGCGCAGAGTGCCGCTGTTTTTCAATCAGGGACCCCGCACACCTTTTTCATTTCACCTGTACGGCTGGACGTTCCAAGGAGCATCCAGCCCTGTTCATGCAGTTGAAAAAAATGCACGGGTTTTATTATATGAAAGAAGAAACGGATATTCAATAAGGAAAACTCACAAAATTACAGAACATTTCGGACAAAAATCTGAAAAAATCACCATAGTCAGAACCGCATCCATCCTCCCTGAAAAAAAACTGACAGCACCGGTCCTTCCATATGCCTGGTACATGGAAGTGACTGCTGCTGACAGCTTTTTTCAAAGATAATGATGCCTGTTGCTATTTCCGATATGCCAACGCGTTCCACCGCAGTTCATTCTTGAACTGGCGGATTGTTGTATCCTTGTCAATATAGACTGCTTCGATTCCCATGGCATCCGCCCAGTCACCCATCTGCTCCGCCGTCAGGTCGAAGGAAAATGCCGTGTGGTGCGCGCCTCCCGCCAGGATCCACGCCTCCGCTCCGGTCTTAAGGTTCGGCTGGGGGGTCCAGAAGGCAGTCGCTACCGGAAGCTTGGGCATCGGCTTTTCTACCTTCTTACAATCCACATCGTTGATGATGAGGCGGAACCGGTCTCCCAGGTCGATCAGCGAGGTCGCCACCGCAGGGCCTGTCTTTGCGGTAAATACCAGACGCGCCGGATCTTCCCTGTCACCCATGGACAGCGGCTGTTCCTTGATGCTGATGGGGCCCTCCGCGATGCTGGGGCAGACCTCCAGCATATGGGCCTGCAGGATGCCTTCCTTTCCCGGAACCAGGTTGTAGGTATAATCCTCCATGAAAGAGGTTCCCTTGGCGTCCTTCATGCCCTGGGTCATGATCTTCATGATGCGCACCATGGCAGCCGTCTTCCAGTCTCCCTCTGCGCCGAAGCCGTAGCCCTTTTCCATCAGCCGCTGGATGGCCAGGCCGGGAAGCTGCCGGAGTCCGCCCAGATCCCCGAAGTGGGTCACAATGGCCTGGTAATTCTTTTCTCTCAGAAAGCGTTCAAATCCGATCTCGATCCCTGCCTGAACTGCCACATGCTCACGGAATTCCTTTTCCTCCCTGCCTTCCAGAAGGATCTCGTATCTGCTGTAATATTCCTCTACAAGCGCCTGGATGTCCGCCTGGGAAACCGCATTCACCGCTTCCACGATCTCATTGACCGGATAGGCGTCCACTTCCCAGCCGAATTTGATCTGCGCCTCTACCTTGTCTCCCTCGGTCACCGCCACGTTGCGCATATTGTCTGCGATCCGCATGACACGCACATGGCTGCTCTCGATCACGCCCACTGCCGTGCGCATCCAGGAGCCGATCTTTTTCTGGACCTCTTCCTCATCCCAGAATCCGACCACCACCTTCCGCTCCATGCCCAGGCGGCTGAAAATGTGGCCGTACTCCCGGTCTCCGTGGGCGGACTGGTTTTCGTTCATGAAATCCATATCAATGGTGTCATAGGGGATCTCCCGGTTAAACTGGGTATGCAGGTGCAGCAGCGGCTTCCGGTATTCCTGGAGCCCCAGTATCCAGGATTTGGACGGCGAAAAGGTGTGCATCCAGGTAATGACCCCGGCGCAGTTTTCATCCGTATTGGCCTCGTTGAAGGTCTTACGGATCAGTTCATTTGTGATCAGGGTCGGCTTCCACACCACCTCATACGGCAGCCAGCCGGATGCGTTGAGGGCATCTACGATGATGCGGGAATGCTCCGCCACGTTGGCAAGGCATTCGTCCCCGTAAAGATCCTGTGAACCGGTGCAAAACCAAAATTGATACGCTTTCTGTTCCATGATAAAATCTCCTCCTGAATGATCATGATCTGTTATGCATTTTCCTGTGAGTTCTATGTTTTATAATGTACGGCAAAACAATCTGTCGTTCACTTTACTGCGCGCTCTGTCCGTAGTACGCGTTCGCCCCATGCTTCCGGTAATAATGCTTGTCCTGCAGCTCCTGGGGTGCCGGAGCGATGTCCGGGTTGAGATGCTCGCAGCGGAACGCCATCTTCGCCACTTCCTCCAGCACCACCGCATTGTGGACCGCCTCATGGGCATCCTTCCCCCAGGTAAAGGGCCCGTGATTTTTGCAGAGCACCGCCGGGACCGCCAGATAATCCTTGTTCCTGCGTTCAAATTCGTCGGCGATCAGAATCCCGGTATTCAGCTCGTAGGCTTCCTCGATCTCTTCCTTTGTCAGGTTGCGCACACAGGGAACCTCCCCGTAAATGTAGTCCGCATGGGTCGTCCCGTAGCAGGGAATGTCCCGCCCTGCCTGGGCCCAGCTTGTCGCCCAGGACGAATGGGTATGTACGATCCCGCCCACATCTGGAAAACGGTTATACAGGATCCGGTGCGTCGGGGTATCGGAGGACGGATTATATTTTCCCTCTACCTTATTTCCCTCCAGGTCCACAACCACCATGTCCTCCGGGGTGAGCCGGTCATACTCCACACCGCTGGGCTTGATGACAAACAGCCCGGATTCCCGGTCAATGGCGCTGACATTTCCCCACGTAAACGTGACAAGCCCGTATTTCGGCAGAAGCATATTCGCCTCATAGACCTGTTCCTTTAACTGCTCCAACATCTTATTTCGTCTCCTTCCTGTTTTTGTCTGCCGGCACTCAGAGCCCTTTTGCCGGGCTCTGAAATGCACATCCTCTCCGCACAGGCAGCACAGCACTGTACCGATCTGCCCCAAACGGGCTATGCGTCTCCTGTCACCGCAGGCTCTCTACCGCTGCCCGTTCAATGGGAAGCCCTGCTTTATAGCGCACCATGAACTCCTCGAATCCGGCCGCGTCTCCCGCATCCGGAGAAATGCTTTCGCCCTCTTCTCCGTGGAATACCTTCTGCGCCAGATAGTCCGCAAGGGTCTCGCCCTCTTCCTTATTCTTCATATAGGACGCCAGCAGCGCCATGCCCCATGCGCCGCCTTCTCCGGCTGTCTCCATCACAAAGACCGGGGTGTTGATGGCCGCTGCCATGATGCTCTGTCCCACGCCTCTGGTCTTGAACAGCCCGCCGTGTCCAAGCATTTTATCCAGCTGCACATGCTCCTCCTTGGTCAGGATGTCCATGCCCGTCTTCAAAGCTCCCAATGAAGTAAAGAGATGTACCCGCATAAAATTCGCCAGATTGAACTTGCTGTCCGGCCTGCGCGCAAAGAGCGGCCGACCCTCTTCGAATCCGGTGATGTGCTCCCCGGAAAAATAGTTGTACGCCAGCAGTCCGCCGCAATCCGGGTCTCCTTCCAGAGCCTTATTGTAGAGTGTTCCGAACAGGGTATTCATGTCCACCCCCGCGCCGAAGGCTTCCAGGCATTCCCTGAACAGGTTCACCCAGGCATTCAGGTCCGAAGTACAGTTGTTGCAGTGCACCATGGCCACCGGGTCGCCGGTCGGCGTGGTCACCATGTCGATCTCCTCATAAGGTCTGGACAGCGCCTTTTCCAGAACCGCCATTGCAAATACACTGGTCCCTGCGGATACATTTCCGGTACGGACCGCCACGCTGTTGGTGGCTGCCATTCCGGTTCCCGCGTCTCCCTCCGGCGGGCACAAAGGAATCCCTGCCTCCAGCTCTCCGCTGGGATCCAAAAGGCGCGCCCCCTCCTCTGTCAATGTCCCCGCATGTTCTCCTGCCACCAGCACCCTGGGAAGGATTTCCCCCGCCTTCCATGGAAATGCTTTGTCACGAACCAGCTCGTCAAACTGTTTCAGCATCCCTGCGTGAAAATCCTTTGCGTCGGAATCAATGGGGAACATGCCGGCCGCCTCCCCGATCCCGATCACCTTTTCCCCGGTCAGCTTCCAGTGGATATAGCCTGCCAGCGTCGTCAGGAAGCGGATGTCCTTCACGTGCTCCTCCCCGTTCAGGATCGCCTGATACAGATGGGCGATGCTCCAGCGCTGGGGGATATGGAAGCGGAACACCTCAGAAAGCTTGTCCGAAGCCTCTCCGGTAATGGTATTTCTCCAGGTCCGAAACGGCGCCAAAAGCCTCCCCTCCCCGTCAAACGGAAGATAGCCGTGCATCATGCCGCTGAATCCGATGCTTCCCACCTTTGTCAGCGGCACACCGTACTGGCTTTTCACATCCTCCTTCAGCTTTCCGTAGCAGTCCTTCAGTCCTGCCCATACGTCCTCCATGGAATAGGTCCAGATGTTGTTCTCAAACCGGTTCTCCCAGTCATGCCCTCCGGATGCGATGGGGGCATTGTCCGTATCCACCAGAACGGCCTTGATCCGTGTGGAACCAAATTCGATCCCCAAAATTGTCTGACCTGCGCGGATGATCTCTGCTGTTTTCATTTTGTCCATAATCTGATTTCTCCTTTCCTGCAACAAAAATCATTACTGTGCACACCTGCGGTATCCGCTGCAGAGAATCCCTGCTGCTCTGAATACCATCGTATGCAGAAAGGCTGCCGGCGGCAGGCTTTCTAAATTGTTTTGTTAGATATAGTATACTGTAAAATGGGAAATATGGAAAGAAAATAGTTATCCAATTATGGACATTTATTAATCTTTGAGCTAAAATATAAAAAAAGTTCAAAAAAAGGATCTCTTATGTTAGCAAATTTTGAAAAAAGAAATTATGAAGGCAGGGAGCGGGTGTGGACCGGCCGTTACCGGAACCTCCACAACCTCCCCCACTGGCACCTGGAAAGTGAACTGATCTACATAGAGCAGGGGACCATCACGGTCTCCAACAACCACCAGAAGTACCGCCTGGTTTCCGGAGACGCGGTCTTTCTGGGCAGCGGGGAGGTCCATTATATCAAAAGCGAAGATGACAGCATCGTGGAAATGGCACTGTTTGATTCCGCCATCATACAGGATCTGCTGGGCAGATACCAGCTCCGCCAGGCAAAGCTTGCACATCCGTATGACATTTCGGAATGCCTGGAGGGAATCCGCCGGGAATTAGAAGAGCGCCGGCCCTTTTTTGAGCTCCAATGCTGTGAATCCATTGCTTCCCTGATGATCCGGATCTTCCGGGGGGAAGAGCTGACAGAAAAGACAGGGGCAGGCGAAGGCTCTTCCATTTCCCACTATAAACGCCTGCTGGATGAGATCGAAAATAAATACAGCTACATCACCTTTTCTGATGCAGCTGCATTTATGGGGCTCTCAGAACCCTATTTTTCCAAATTTTTCCGGAAGATATCCGGCATGACTTTTTCCCAGTATCTAAATTCCGTCAAATTAAAGCATGCGGTGGAACTGCTCCAGGATCAGAAGTCAGACCTCTCCATCACGGAGATTTCCGCGCGGTGCGGGTTCGACACCATACGGCATTTTAACCGGGTGTTCAAAAATATGACAGGAATGTCGCCCCGGCAGCTTCCTTTGGATTATGTCCTGGACGACCGGCCCATCCGTACCATCCAGGATGCTTTCAATCCCACCCTGCAGAATTCGGAATTGTTATAAACCGTACATCCATCGCATGTATTACGGTATGCACTCAAGCAGTAAGGATCGGATAAGGAATGCAGCGATGTACCGGCCTGCTTAAAAATCGATCCGGATCTCCTGCTTCTCGATCTTGTGCCGCTCCACATATCCGGTCAGGAGCATGGTCAGCGCCCCGTCTCCGGTCACGTTGCAGGCAGTACCGAAGCTGTCCTGCAGCGCGAAGATGGTCAGCATCAGCGCGGTGCCTGTCTCGTCAAATCCAAGTACGCCTGTGATCAGCCCCAGGGATGCCATGACCGTTCCTCCCGGCACGCCGGGCGCCCCGATGGCGAATACCCCCAGCAGCAGGCAGAACAAAAGCATGGTGCCTACCGGAGGAATCGTGCCGTACAGGATCTTGGATACGGTCATGACGAAGAATACCTCGGTCAATACAGAACCGCAGAGATGGATATTGGCAAAGAGCGGAATCCCAAAGTCTACCATATCATCCCGAAGGGTGGGCTCTGATTTTTTCGCGCAGTTCAATGCAACCGCCAGTGTGGCCGCGGAGGACATGGTCCCCACCGCAGTGATATAGGCCGGGCCGTAATTCCGGATCACATGGAACGGATTTTTTCCGGAATAAATCCCGCCCGCCGTATAGAGCACTGCCATCCAGATAAAATGTCCCGCCATTACGATCAGTACGACCTTGATGAATACCGGGAGCTGCTTCGTGATCGTCCCTTCATAGGACAGGGAGCAGAAGGTAAATGCGATAAATACGGGCAGCAACGGAATCACGACCCGCTTTACGATCTCCAGCACGATCTTCTGAAATTCATCCAGCAGCCGGGTGGTCGCGGAAGCCTTCGTCCAGGTCGCAGCCAGCCCCACCAGAACGGAAAATACCAGCGCGCTCATGACCGGCATGATCTGCGGGATGTCAAGCTGGAATACCACCTCCGGCAATTCCTTCAATCCCTCCACATCGGACGCGATGGAAAGATACGGGATCAGGCCGTACCCGGCCGCCATGGACAGAAATGCCGCCAATATGGACGAAACATATGCGCATACGACCGCCACCCCCAGGATCCGGGAGGCATTATTTCCCAGCTTTGTGATGGACGGGGCAATAAAACCGATCACGATCAGCGGAACGCAGAATGTGATCAGCTGTCCCAAAATATATTTGATGGTCACGACCACGTTCATTGCGGTCTTATTGGCAATCTGCCCGATAATGATTCCTGCCGCAACTCCCAGCAGAAGCCGAAACGGCAGACTTTTGAAAATATTCTTCATGTGATAACCTCCCTTTTTCCCTCAAAAGCATTCTCGGAAACCCGCTGTACCCGGAATCGACCCTCTGAAAGCCATTGGCGTTCCCGGATGATATCCTGCACAGCCTTCCTTTATATTATGCGTGGAATCTCTAAAATGTGATATAGAAAAGGACCCGCAGTCTTACGAACAACTGCGGATCCGCATTCTACTTTTCTACAGCTCCTTAGCAGACAGATCTGCGATCTGCCGCTTCCGGATCATTGCATGCTGATTACATTCCAGCCTGTGCCGCAACCTCTGCCGCAAAGTCGTCCACTTTCTTTTCCAGACCTTCGCCTGTCTCGAAACGGATGAACTTCTTTACGGTTACGTTTGCATTGTTTTCCTTTGCAACCTTGTCCACGTATTTTGCAACCGTCAGATCGCTGTCCTGAACATATACCTGGTCTAACAGGCAGATTTCCTTCAATTCCTTGTTCAGACGACCGATGATCATCTTTTCGATGATGTTGTCCGGCTTCTCCGGATTCTCTTTCTTCGCCTGCGCAAGAAGGATCTCCTTCTCGTGATCCATGTATTCCTGGGAAACCTCTGCGCGGGATACATACTTCGGATACATTGCCGCAACCTGCATTGCCACATTCTTTAAGCATGTCTTGATCTCATCGTTTACAACATCCGTATCTGCCACTACCAGTACGCCGATCCGTCCGCCGCCGTGGATATAGGATACCACACAGCCGTCTGCCTGAACCTTCTCAAATCTTCTGATATTCAGGTTCTCTCCGATCACTGCGATCTTCTCCACCAGAGCTTCCTTTACGGTCTTGCTGGTGTCTTCCTTCCATGCCTCTGCCATGAACGCGTCAATATCTGCCGCGTCTGTCTCTACCGCCTGAGCAGCCACTGCCTCTACAAATGCCTGGAAATCTGCATTTTTAGCGACAAAGTCTGTCTCAGAGTTTACTTCCACGATGGCCGCAACCTTATCATCCTTCACAACGGTGCGTACAATACCTTCCGCGGCAATTCTTCCTGCCTTCTTCTCAGCCTTTGCCTGTCCGTTCTTTCTCAGGTATTCGATTGCAGCATCAATATCTCCATTTGTTTCTGTAAGAGCCTTCTTGCAGTCCATCATGCCTGCGCCTGTCATCTCTCTTAACTCTTTCACCAAACCTGCTGTAATTGCCATGTTTTTTTCCTCCATCTATTATTCGCCGTATCTGCTCCTGTATCTTACAAGAATCTACATACTTCCTGTCTGTACAGTACCTTATCAGATACCGCTGTTTTAATCTTTTTATTATTCTTCTACGTATTCATCCGCAGCTTCTTCCGCTTCCTCATAGTACTCCTCTGCAGCACCCTGATTTGCTTCGATGACTGCATCCGCCATCTTGGAAACGATCAGCTTGACCGCACGGATCGCGTCGTCATTCCCCGGGATGACATAATCCAGTTCTTCCGGATCACAGTTTGTATCACAGATTCCGATCAGCGGGATACCCAGGGTATGTGCTTCCTGAACACAGATCCTCTCCTTCTTCGGGTCAACGATAAAGATCGCGTCCGGAACTCTCTTCATTTCCTTGATACCGCCCAGGTTCTTCTCAAGCTTGCTCCATTCCTTCTTCAGTTCAATGACTTCCTTCTTCGGCAGTACGTCAAAGGTTCCGTCCTCTTCCATTCTCTCGATATCCTTCAATCTCTGGATCCGGCTCTGGATCGTCTTGAAGTTGGTCAGCATGCCTCCCAGCCATCTCTCATTCACATAGAACATACCGCAGCGCTCTGCTTCTGTGCGGATCGCGTCCTGAGCCTGCTTCTTGGTTCCTACAAACAGAACGGTACCGCCGTCTGCCACGATATCAGCCACTGCCTGGTAAGCCTCGTCAACCATGCCCACTGACTTCTGCAGGTCGATGATGTAGATGCCGTTCCTCTCTGTGTAAATGTACGGAGCCATCTTAGGATTCCATCTTCTTGTCTGATGTCCAAAATGTACACCTGCCTCTAAAAGCTGCTTCATTGAAATAACGCTCATGTTTCTTTCCTCCATCTGGTTTTAATCTTCCGTATGCTTCCCTTTTTCCGAAACCGGCCTGCTCAGGTTATGAAGTGCGCGTCCTGGCGCAGACTTAGGCACCTGCGGAAAACCCGCATACGTGTTTTTTGCAACGGTAGTAGTATAGCACAGAACCCCGCACAGCGCAAGGATTTTTATGAAAAAAACCCCTGTCCGCATATGCGGTGCAGGGGTTCCTTCTCTTTTGTCCTTTATAAATCTTTTGCTACCTATAAAATTCTTTTGTTTCTTACATCAATCTTTCGTGCCTGATCAATCTTTTGTATCTATATGATGAGAATTTCTCTTTAGTAGCGTACATAGATCATGCCGCCCTGTACAGGGCCGACAACTACGCCAACGCCCTCTGTTGCCGCATGGATCATCTGGCCTCCGCCGATATAGATCCCGCAGTGTCCTGCGTTGACACATACATCGCCGGGCTGCGGATCTGACACCTGCGGCCATGCGAGGAATGTATATGTAGTACCCAGGCGGGAATAGCTGCCTGTCAGACAATAGCTTACAAAACCGGAACAGTCAAAGGATCCCGGAGAGCAGGCTCCCCATACATATTCTGCATTCCCGACCCAGCCATATGCACGGTCCACGATGGAGTTGCCCGTAAAGACATCATAGCTTGGCTCCGGGGTGGTAGTCGTCGTATCCTCTGCAGGAGTATCTGTCTCATTGTCTGTGTTCTCTTCCCCGGTTGTATTCTCTCCCGGTGTATTGGGATCTGTATGATCCTGTGACGGAGCATCCGGAGTCGGTGTGACTGTGGGCTGCGCCGCAACCGGCTGCTGTGTACGTGCCGAAGCTGTACGAGCCCGCTCTGCCGCTTCCGCCGCACGTGCAGCGGCTGCTGCTTCCTCCGCCGCGCGGATACGGGCTGCTTCCGCCTCCTGTGCCGCGATCTGGATCATCTCGTCCAGGTTATCAACCTCCTCACGCTTGGATTCGATCGTAGTCTCCAGTTCTGAAGACTGAACCTGATATTCTGCCTCTATATTCTTCAGAGTCGTGGTTTCCTCTTCCAATGTAGCCTTCAGGTCTTCTACTTCAGTCACCGTCTGAGCGTATTCCTCAAGCTTATTCCTGTCATAGCTGTGTACCTGCTCTACATATTCCCCCTGCTTCAATGCTTCTGCCATGCTTCCGGAGCTCATCACACGCTCAAGCGCGGAAACGTCTCCCTCTTCATACATATACTTGATACGAAGCTTCATATCTTCATACTGCTGCTGCTTCTTATCTTCCGCAACTGCCAGATCCTGCTTCGCCTGTACAAGCTCCTGACCTTTGACGATCAACTGCCCCTCCAGTTCATTCATCTTGATCATTAATGTATTCAACTGTGTCTGCAAATCATTTACTTCACCTTCAACTGCTGCTTTCTGATTCTCCAGATTTGCCTGCTTCTCCTCTTCCGGTGAAGCACTTACAGGAAATGCCGGAGTGACAACCATGGAACAAGCCAACGCGATTGCCAGCAACAGACTGCGTACTCTTTTAAATTTCATCTTGTCACCTTTCCTTATTAATATTTAATTATTTATATGTCCCCACATATAAATATCATTATACAACATCAGTCATCGTTTTTCAATGTTTTTTAAAAATTTTTGACAAAATGATTCCAATGTCATGATTTATTCTTAATGATACAGTCGTATTATAAAGTATATTCTCAAATTTTGCAATACCCTTTTAACATTTTTGTAATAATTCATCTGATTTTTATTCTGCTTCGAATCCATTCCTTCCATTCAGTGGAAAATGAATAAAAAACTGATAGCTATTTCTGGCAAACAGTGGTATGATAAGAATATGAAACACATTCGTTTCTTATAATAAGAAAAAAGTGACGGCTGCCGAAGCATTTACGCAGGCAGTCCAGGGAGTCTACATGAGAAAACGATCCGTACTGATCACCGGCGCCTCACGCGGCATCGGCCGGGCCTGTGCATTTCGCTTCGCGCGGGCCGGGTATTTTGTATTTATCAACTGCAGGCATTCTGTTACAGAATTATATGAGATCAAGAGGCAGCTGCTTGCCGGCGGATATTTGTGCGAAGCCGTACCGGGAGACGCGGGCGATCCTGCCGACACGGCACAGATTTTTTCCAGATTGCGTGAGATCTGTGACGGGCCGGACGTTCTGGTGAACAATGCCGGGATCTCCTATGTCGGACTTCTGACCGATATGACGGACCAGGATTGGGAAGACATTCTGCATTCGAACCTCTCTTCCGCCTTTTACTGTTCCCGTGCCGCCCTCCCCTACATGATTTCCCAAAAAAGCGGGAAGATCATCAATATCTCTTCCATGTGGGGGAGGGTCGGCGCCTCCTGCGAAGCTGCATACTCCGCTTCCAAGGCCGGCCTCAACGGTCTGACCATGGCCCTGGCAAAGGAACTGGCGCCAAGCAATATCCAGGTCAATGCCATTGCCTGCGGCGTCATAGATACTGCCATGAATGCCGGATTCTCCGAAAAAGAGCGGCAGGCTCTGAGGGAAGAGGTTCCGGCGGGACGATTCGGCACGCCGGAGGAGACCGCGGAGCTGGTCTATGACCTGGCTGAGAACCACCCCTATCTGACCGGACAGATCATCGGACTGGACGGCGGAATGATATAACATGATGCACACAGCCGTATGAGGAATCATGCCGCTTCGCGGCTGCAGCTGGCGCGATACTCACGGCAGATCGGCCGTGAGTATAAATATATGAAAGAACAGGGAGAACAACTATGAAGAAAAGAGCAGTCATTGCACTTGGGCACCGCGCTCTGGGCACTACACTCCCCGAGCAGATGGTGGCCGTAAAGAAAACCGCAAAATCCATTGCCGATCTTCTGGAGGAAGGCTATCAGATCGCGATCACACACAGCAACGCCCCCCAGGTCGGCATGATCCATACCGCCATGAATGAATTCGGCAAGGCACATCCGGACTACACTGCCGCGCCCATGTCCGTATGCTCCGCCATGAGCCAGGGTTATATCGGATATGACCTGCAGAACGGCATCCGGGAAGAACTGCTGAACCGCGGCATTTACCGCACGGTCAGCACGATTTTGACCCAGGTCATCGTAGACCCCTATGACGAGGCATTTTATACGCCCACCAAGGTGCTGGGCCGGTATATGTCGGTCCAGGAGGCCAATGAGGAACGAAAAAAAGGCAATTATATCATCGAGGAGCCCGGCAAAGGCTTCCGGCGGGTCGTATCCGCCCCCAATCCGGTTGAGATCGTGGAACTGGATGCCGTCAAAGCCCTTTTAGACGCGGATCAGCTGGTCATCGCCTGCGGCGGCGGCGGGATTCCGGTCATGAAGCAGGATAATCATTTGAGAGGCGCCAGCGCGGTAATCGAAAAGGATCTTGCAGCCGGCAAGCTTGCGGAAGGCGTGGGAGCCGACATTCTGATCATCCTGACAAGCGTGGAGCAGGTTTGCATCAACTTTGGACAGGAGAATGAGACCAAGCTGGGAGAGATCACAGTCCGGGAAGCCAGAGAATACATGGAGCAGGGGCATTTCGGCATTTACAACATGTATCCGAAGTTCCGGGCTTCCGTGGAGTTCATTGAAAAGGGGGAGGGCCGCAGCGCGCTGATCACCTCTTTTGACAAAGTAAAAGACGGCATCCGCGGAAAAGCAGGAACCATCATCCGATAACACAATCCCTACAGAAAACAGCATTTTACTCAGGACAGAGCAAGGACGCTTTGTCCTATATTTTTTTGCTGAAATCTAGCAAAATGGTATAAAATCAAATTACCTTTTTCTGCATATATATGATATAGTAATATTTAGCGGTAAAGTCAAAGGTAACGTTACGAAGTAACCGGAATACCATGGAAGCTGGCTCCCCCCAAAGGGTGTGAACAGTAACCAGTCACAGACCATTTACTGTATGAAATGTCATTCTTGACAGATATGATACTCAGTCAGGGGAGGAGAAGGGGGTTGCAGAAACAACGCACAGAGAATGAAGCCTTGACTGCGGCAAAGGAGGATGATTTCATTATGGAAAATCAATTGGTGTGGAAGGACGAGTTCAGTATCGGAGTGGACACGATCGATAAGGAACACAAGCGTCTTTTCAAGATCATCAACAAGCTCTTCGCATTCAGTGAGGAGGACAAAAAAAGCCAATGGGCATGCCAGGAGGGGATCAAGTTCTTCAAGGACCATGCAATGAAGCATTTTGCAGATGAAGAAGAATATATGGCATCCATTGATTACAAGGATATCCAGATACACAAGCATATCCATGCCGGTTTTCGCAACAATACGCTTCCGGCATTGGAGGAAGAACTGGAGCGGTCGGATTATTCCCCGGATGCTGTTGCCCATTTTCTGGGAGTCTGCGCCGGCTGGCTGATCGGGCATACTCTGACGGAAGACCGCGCGATCACGGGAGAAGACAGCAGCAAGTGGGGAAGTCTTTTGCCAAGTGATGAGCTGAATGCCATGCAGAAGACGATCGTCCAGCTGATCTATGATATGTTCCAGCTGGAATCCAGCATGATCAGCGACGTGTACGGCGGAGAAAAGTTTGGAAAAGGGGTCTACTACCGTCTGGTCTACGGCACAAAGCAGGATGAAAGATGGGAGATCATACTGGTCTTTGAGGAAAATCTTCTGATCAACACCGTCGGAAAGGTACTGGGCCTCCAGACAAACAAGCTGGATTCCATGCTGGTCAATGCTGCCAGATATACGGCGCAGCAGTTTGTCGGACGGATCAGGGAGCATCTGCCGGATGCGGACCTGCAGGAAATGCAGGAGGAAAATCTCCTGACCTATGAGCAGTTCCGCAAGGTATTTGAACGCCACAATCCTCAGGTCAGCCTGTTGTTTGATACCGGCGCCGGATATTTCGCGTTTTGCGCCATTGCGCCCCACCTGCTCCAGAATGGGGTAGGTACCGCGATCAGTTCGGATAATGCCATTTCCGAGATTGAAGAATACCTGACCCAGAGAGAGGCCAGCAAAGCGGAGGAAAAGCAGAAGATCCTGATCGTTGACGATTCCATGACGATCCGTCAGGGCATGAAGCAATTGCTGGAAGAGGACTATGAGATTGCCGTTGCCACATCGGGAGTCGCGGCGATACGCTCCATCACTCTGGACAGGCCGGACCTGGTTCTGCTGGACTACGAGATGCCGGTCTGCGACGGCAAGCAGGTATTGGAGATGATCCGTTCCGACGATTCGCTGGCCGAGCTTCCTGTTTTCTTCCTGACAGGCCGTGTGGATCCGGAGAGTGTAAAAAAAGTAATTCCTTTAAAGCCTGAGGGCTATTTGTCAAAATACTTAAAGCCTGAGGATATTAAAAGTAATATTGATAAATTCTTTGAGCGAAGACAGGCTTAAAAGCAGGCTGGAGGCTCTTTAGAACCTCCAGCCGTACAGTCAGAACATTTTTATCTGTTTACGATTCCGCGCAGCGGCCGGCATCAGGCTCTGTGTCAAATATGCCGGCTGCCGCGCGGAATCCGAAATCTCCGGTAATCAATACCGGTTATGCACGTCCTCCGCAAAGCACATCAGATCTTTTATTTCCAATGCCGTGCCGTCATCCAGCACTGCCCTGCCGTTCATCCTGCCGAATACCTGATGCTGGTCCGTTTCGATGAGAACCGCTGCCGTCCGGGCCGCCCGGTCAAGAACCGGCTGAAACTCCATCTCGAACCTGCCGTCGCTGGAGGAAAATGTCCACGGCTTCATGTAGCTGTCCGCAGGGATATGAAACTCCACGTCATCCAGCTTATGCCCTATCCCGTCATAGAACAGCATATTCTCCGATGCCGCCGAGGTATCGCCGAACCCATATCCGATATTGAAGCCAAATGCTTTTCCGCCGATCACCTGGTTCCCGGACCCCCAGTACCACCGGTTGTCATAGGTCCACACGCCCCGCCCCCAGTCCAGCGTGCCGAAGTCTGTTTCCCTGGAAAATGCATAGGTCCTTCCGTCAAAGGTCATGCTGCCGGATGCGGGCATGCAGTTGATCTTCTGATTGTAATAAAAGGCAGTCTTCTTTTCCTTCCACGGAGTCGCGATCACCATCGTATCCATTTCCGGCTGCTCCAGCTGGATATCGCAGGAAAAATCCTTCCCCTGATAAAAATTCTTGAAACGGCAGCGGATCTGGCGTTTTCCGTCTTTTATAAAATATCCCATGTGGAGGCGTTTGTCCCGGTATACCACATCCCCTCTCTCCGAGGTCTCCGGCATATGGAATCTGCCCATGGGAAATGGGTTGAGTATGGTCTCCGTGTGTTCCCAGCCCTCTTTAAAATTCAGCAGCGACACGGACTGCAGCCCGATGTAGCCGTCGTCTGAGAGGGTGAACGCCCCGGCAAAGTCTTCATTTAATACGAGATAATAATCCCATTCCTTGATCCGAAACTTCGGCGCCCGGATCCGGTCTCTGGAATACGTCTGGACCAGCTTTCTGGACCAGCCCGGCTCCATCAGGCTGCCGTCTGAGTTCAGCAGAGGGTGTACCTGTGTCACTTCATGGTTTCTCATTCCTGTTTCCTCCTCTTCTATATGTAATCTCTAAATGAATAAAATGGAAATTTTTCTCTTGCATTTTAGGAATAATCGGTGTAATATATGAATATAATCATATGTAGTATTTAAAACTACTTATCATTTATTCATAAATTTAGGAGGCGGTTTTTATGACGAAACAACATATCAAAGATCCAGGAAGCGCAATCACTCATTTTATCGGCATGCTGATGGCGATCTTCGCCGCAGTCCCGCTTTTGATCCGGGCAGCTCACGAACCGGGACGGATCTACGTGATCTCTCTTGCCATCTATGCGGCGAGCCTGGTCTTATTATATGCCGCAAGTACAACCTACCATACCTTTGACCTGTCAGAAAAAATAAATACTGTTTTAAAGAAAATCGACCATATGATGATCTTCGTCCTGATCGCAGGCAGCTATACGCCGATCTGCCTTCTGGTGCTCAAAGGGCGGACCGGGCTGATCCTGCTTTCCCTTGTCTGGGGAATCGCCATCGTTGGGATCCTGATCAAGGCATTTTGGGTCTTCTGCCCCAAGTGGGTTTCCTCCATCCTGTATATCGGAATGGGCTGGACCTGCGTGCTGGCTTTTACACAGATCTTAAATTCCATGAGTACGGCAGCTTTCGGTTGGCTTCTGGCGGGCGGCATCATCTATACGATCGGAGGAGTGATCTACGCGCTGAAGCTTCCGATCTTCAACAGCAGGCATCAGAATTTCGGCAGCCATGAGATCTTCCATCTCTTCGTCATGGGCGGGAGCGCATGCCATTTTGTAGTGATGTATGCGTATCTGCTTCCATAGGATGGATGCAGAGCCTGGAATCCGCATTTTCGGATTCCAGGCTTTTTGTCTTATATCTGGTTTCTTTTTGATTCTCGTAAAACAGCCCCACCAGGCCGGCTCAGATCTGGCCAGTTAATCATCCGCAGACCGCTCCCGCGGCTTCTGGTTCTTCCACTCGGGATTGGAATACAGCCTTTCCAGTTCCTTGATCCGCTGATCGATCCCGCGCTTCCGGATATAGTCGCTTACCGTTTTCGGCACATACTGGAACCATTCCCTGTTCTCCGCCACCATCTTTCTGACATCATACCCTGTCGGCCCGCACTCCTCGCCCAGCCGCTGCCAGAGGATCTCCGTCTTCAGGCCCTGCCGCTGGACGGCCTGCGCCTTCTCTTCATCCCATTCCCGGCAGATGCTCAAGTAATAAGTCGCATCCCTGGGCGCATACTGGGGGATCAGATCCGGCTGCGTTACCGGAAACGGAATGATGTCAAACTCCTTGCGCCTGACTCCGAAGTCCAGCAGCGCCCCCTGGATCATCTCGCAGCGCTCCAGATAGGTCAGCGGATTGTCCCGTTTCGTAACCCCATGCTGGTCCAGCGACGAGGTTGCCGCAAAGGAAACGATGTCTGCATGCGTGATCCCGATATACAGCTTATGGCAGCGCATCTTTGCCGCCAGGATATATTCCATATGCTTTAATGTAAAAATCTGAAATCTGCCAAAGGCTACCCCTGTTTCAACCATAATTATTTTCCTCTCTGATCTTTTCTGGTACTCCACTTATCATAACAGATTCTGCGTTTTTTTCAAACTGTTTCAACCGTACAGGCGGAACTTTTTTATTACTTTTTTATTCCCGATAATTTTATAGACTTTGTACCACGATTGTGCTATACTTACAGAACCACGTAAACAGATTCCCTGAAAGGAGGCAATGAAATGACCGACAGCCAAAAACTTGATCTCATTCTTTCCGAGATCTTAGGTGTCAAAGAAGATGTAGCTGGTCTCAAAGAGGATGTCGCTGTACTTAAAACCGATGTCGCTGATCTCAAAAAGGATGTCGCCGTACTTAAAACCGATGTCGCCGTACTCAAAGAGGACGTCTCTATCCTCAAGCAGAGAGTAACCGCCATTGAGGTGCATCTTGAAAACCAGACAGATAAGAACATACAGCTGATCGCCGAAAACTTTATCGAACTTACCAATAAGCTCAACCAGGCCATTCCGGTGGCCGACAAGAACCTTGCCTATGAAGTAAAAGTAAACTACCTCATCGAAAAAGTACAGTTTCTTGAAAAGGATTTTGAAAAATTTAAGTGTCAGATGGCGTACAGCTGAGATATGCCACGTGTTTTTTTATTTTTCCGCCCCGTCATTCCTTCGCAGTCTCAAAATATTTTCTGAAAAATCAACTAAAAAATCTCATTCCACTTCGTTCATCTATAGTATTGTTTCACCGAGAAAAATATGTTAAAATATAAACGCTTTTAAGGAAACATATCATAATTCACTACATAAGAAAGGAATCATAGTATGTTACACGAAAATAATACCATTGGAGAAGTAAAAGACGAAGTGCTCTACCAGGTTGCCAAAGCGGCCTTTGAGGGGAACCTGCACAAGATCGAGGCGACACTGCCCTACGAGATCCTGCCCGGGACCAAGCCGAAGTTCCGCTGCTGCGTCCACAAGGAGCGTGAGATCGTCCGTGAGCGGATCATGCTTGCCAAGAACATCAACCCGGCAGACGGCGAGCCCTGCCACAACACGGTCAAGATCCTCCCGTCAGCCTGTGAGAACTGCCCCATCACCCGTTTTTCCGTGACAGACAACTGCCAGAAGTGCATGGGCAAGAAGTGTATGCAGGCGTGCCGTTTCGGAGCCATCACCATGGCAAGGGACAAGGCATACATCAATCCGGAAAAATGTAAGGAATGCGGCCAGTGCTACGATGCATGTCCGTACAACGCGATCGTGGATATCATGCGCCCCTGCCGCCGCGCCTGCCCGGTAGACGCGATCCAGGCAGATGAGGACGGAAGGGTATGGATCGATGATGAGAAATGTATCCGCTGCGGTTCCTGTATCAGCAAATGTCCGTTCGGCGCGATCTCTGACAGCTCCCGTATGATCGAGGTCATCGACTACTTGAAGGGCGACCGTCCGGTATACGCGCTGGTAGCTCCTGCCGCTGAGGGACAGTTCGGTATGGATATCACTATGGAATCCATCCGCAAGGGAGCCAAGAAGATGGGCTTCAAGGATATGGTAGACGTGGCGATCGGAGCGGATTTCGTATCCGATTCCGAAGCAAAGGAATGGGCGGAGGCACATGAGGCCGGCAAGAAAATGACCACCTCCTGCTGCCCGGCATTTGTGCACCTCATCCGGCGGCATTTCCCGGAGCTCTCTGACCACATCTCCACCACGGTATCCCCGATGGCCGCAACGGCAAGGCTGGTCAAGGCCATGCATCCGGGCGCGGTATGCATCTTCATCGGACCATGTATCGCGAAGAAGAGCGAGGCCGGACAGGATCAGGACAAGGAAGGCGAAAACGCGGATCTGGTACTGACCTTTGAAGAATTTCAGGCGATGCTCCGTGCAAAGAAGATCAAGCTGGAGCCGGTAACTCTGGAGGAACCCCAGAACGGAAGTATCCATGCCAAGAATTACTCCAATTCCGGCGGTGTGACCAGGGCGGTGAAGCAGGCTTATATCGAGCACGGCGGACAGAGCGGATTAAATGTACGCCAGTGCAACGGCGCGGCGGAATGCCGGAAAGCGCTCATGCTTTTGAAAGCCGGAAAGCTGCCGGAGGACTTTATCGAGGGAATGGCCTGCCTGGGCGGATGCGTAGCCGGTCCCGGCAATATCCAGGAGGAACGGGCATTCAAGCGGGAGCGTGACAAGCAGCTGAAAAAGGCGGATGACCGTCTGGTTACGGATACTGTATCTGAATACAGCAAATACGAATTTTCCATGCACCGTCATCATCAGACGGAAGCGTAAATATACTGAGCGCCAGGCAAATCTGCCGTGAGTATACATAAAAGAAGTGCTGAAAGCCGGACTGCAAAAATCAAGTCCGGCTTTTACTGTAAGGAGCCGGCCCGCTGCTTCGCGGGAATCAATCATAGTAAATCAAAAAGGAGGGAATCACATCATGGAAGAATCAACAAAACGGATTGCAGAACGTTTTCAGTGCAGGTACACGGTCTTTGAGAAGGGAACCGCCCCGGAGCCGGTGGAGCAGGCCTATCGAAGGGCCCTGGAAGCCGGACGGACAGAAGGCTTTTATCCGGCCATTTTCCTGTTGGACGAATATGCGGTGGAATGGCTGGAGGAGGTGGTATCCCAGGACTATGACAGAGACGAGATCATTGCCAATTGCGGGGACAACGGCAAAGAGATCCTGGAGGAACGCTATCAGGAATACATGGAGGATCTGGAGCTGGACGCGGAAGGCCAGGAGGATTTCATCGGAAATGAAACAGAAGGCGAAGAGTTGCATCATTTCATGGGGTACTGCTCCTTCTCCGACGGCAGTCTGGAAGCGGACGTGCTGCTCTTAGAGCTCCCGGTCCGTCATCCATGGGAGATCATCGGCTATCTGCCCATGGGCGGATGGAACGAGTGCCCCGGACCGGAGGAGATGATCTCCATCTGCAAATACTGGTATGAAACATATCAGGCCATTCCGGCGGTGTTTACCCACGATGTGATGGAATTCTACGCGCCCGTGGGACTCAACGGTGCGGACAGCCTGGAAGCTGCCAAAGAGCACTACGCCTTCTGCGTGGACCGGGTGGATCAGGGGACACGGACCTATAAGCTGTCGGAACTGGCGGCAGGGCTGGAAGGGTCAGATGTGTGGTATTTCTGGTGGGATTGAAGCGAAGGAAGGGAACTCCCGTTATTTTTTAAGCCGCAGATTCCAAAAGAGTCTGCGGCTTTTTGGGGTCATGTCTGATGAAGCAATCACGTATCCTGAATAATAGCTGTTTGGGTATCAATAACCAAGCTGCCGGTCTATGACCGTTCCATCGCACGCATTGATGGTCATGAGGCTTTCATTGGGTTCGGCTCTTTTCCATGTACTGCCGTATTCACCGTTTTCCGTGCTTTCATATCTTTCAAAGCTTCCGAAAAAATCCCACACCGGAACCAGAATGCCGCTGGTATTGTCTACACCAGGATTGTAGATCCGCATATAACCCAATTGTATACGGTCGATCCGGATGTCTATATGAGATGCATCTGTATTTTCAGAATCCATCCGCTTCACCTGTTCAAAGATATCCGCAATTTCCGGAAAGCTCAGCAGTTCGACGTTTGCTGCCTGCTGCTCTTCTATGCGGTATAGGTTGCTGATCCTGGCCTCCTGCAGCCCTTCCTGATTGATGAAAAACTGCACTTTTTCATATTCCCAGCCTGGAAGATCATCCAGCCCAGGTTCGAACCAGTTTCCGTCCTTCGCTTCTTCCGTGACAGGAATCCCGGCGACTTCCCGCGTACAGCTGACCAGGTAGCCTGTATCTATAAAGCGGGCAGTCTCCAGACTGAGGCTGCCGTCTGTATAATAATAGCATACACTCAAAGCGGTATACCTGGGCGCAAAATCATCCAGCTCCAGCTTTTTTAAATATTCCTTTGCAGTCTCCTGTGCCTCCTCCGGCGTGATCCCGGCAATCCTTTCCGCCTCTTCTTTCGAGGGTCTGGGATACGTTGTGGTTTCCTCGGAAGCATAATAGCCGGAATCCCAATACAGGACTTCATTCAATGCCTCCGCTTTTTTCCGCAAAATCTGGATGTTCCGGCCGGAGCCATAAGTCGGCGTCATCATATAGCTGAAAATTCCATCCTCCATTTCTATGATCCCGTAAAAATTAGACGGGATATATTCCGCCGGTTCGAAAGGATTTACCAGACATTCCCCAGGATGTATTTCCTTCTTTTCCATCGGATTTTCCATATCATTCCCATAAATCCTCGGATCCGGTATGTAAGCATTCCCGTCATAAACCGGATGCTTTCCGAAAAATGCGTCTGTTATGCTGTCAATCCAGGTCTGATCCACCTGCCTTCTCCCCACCTGATATATCGGAATCTGCGGCACATCCGGCACCACGGTCTCTGCGTTGCAGGTCAGCTGAAATGTACCGTCCTCGGATTGTATGGATTTTTCATACAATGCCGGCACCTGCAGCCGCTCTGCAAGAGAATCCGCTCCGCCGCTGCCGGCATTGTCCCCGCCTCCGGATCCGGCCTTTGCTCCATCTGCCTCAGAAGCCTCTCGATAGCTGTCCGCTCCCGGTCCGGGGTTTTCACGTACGATCAGGCTGTCCTTCTTTCCCGCGCAGGAAGCAGAGATAAGCATCCATATCATACTGCAAAGGATCAAAGGCATACGCCGCATAAAAATATTCCTGTTTCGTTTCAACAAACCTCCTCCTCTCATTTTCAAGTTTTTCCACCTGTACGGTTGCAATCCGAAATCTCTTCAAAACCTGCCGCAGCGATCCGCATCCCGATCCTGCTCCCCTCTCCCGGGACGCTCTGGATATCCAGTATCCCCCCATGAAGCCTTGCGATCTGGCTGCAGAGCGCAAGGCCCAATCCTGCGCCTCCCTGCCTCCGGGAACGGGATTTATCGATCATATAGAACGGCTCCGTAACCCGCCGGATCTCCTCCTCCGGGATCCCGCAGCCCTCATCCTCCACAAACAGCCCTTCCCCCGTGCCGGTCAGACGGATGACAGCCCCATCCGGGCTGGCCTTGCAGGCATTGTCGATGAGATTGGTGAGAAAGCTGAGCAGAAGGTCCCGGTCGCATTCGATCCTCAGCCCCTCTTCCAAATGCATCTCCACACGGAGCTTTTTTTCCTGGAGCCGGAAACGGGTAATCTGTCTGACTTGTTCGAAAAGCCCCTCCACCGCCTGCCATGTTTTTTCGATCACGGTCTCATCGGAAAGCTCCGTCAGCTGGAGCATTTTTGCAGACAGCCTGGACAGACGCTTGCACTCCTCTTCGATATAATGCAGGCAGTCTGACTGCTTTCCCGTGGGAAGCTCTACCCGCTGCAGCAATTCGGCATAACCCTGGATGCCGGTCATGGGGGTTTTCAGTTCGTGGGCAAGAGAGCCCAGCAACTGCCTCTGCTTCTCGTTCATCTCCGCCAGTGTATGGATATGCTCCTCCACCCGGTCCGCCATCCGGTTAAAGCTCTGGGAAACCTGGCCGATCTCGTCAGTCCCGGGCCGGTCTACCCGTCTCTGGTAATCTCCTTCCGCGATCACATTTGCCGCATCCCGAAGCTGGTAGAAGGGGATCAGGATCCTCCGGATGGTCAGCATCAGCAGCGCCGCCAGCAGGACGGAAAGAACCCCAGCCACAGCAATCCCCCGGTACAAAAGTCTCCTGCCTGAATGAAAGACTTCGGTCACATCCCGGTAATGAAGCAGCTGGATGGGGCCGCTGCTCTCATAAAGGAACAGCAGCCGTTTCCCGTTCAGCTCTTCCAAATACACAGAAACAGGGGAGCCCTCCGGAATTGCGTTACTCTGATATTGACCGGAAAGTGTCTCCGCATGTTTCATGTCAAAGATATACGGACAGCGGTTGTCAATCTCCTCTCCGTCATAGTACAGTATGGCATCTCTGCTGAGACCGGAGCGGAACACGCTCTGCGCACGATACTGCTTTTCCAGTAAGCTCTGCGCATTCTCATCTCCCCTCGGTTTTCCGAAGACGCGAATGTCACTTTCCAATTGCTCCATTTCATAGAGCAGGATATTGTCCATGATCTGACGCTGGGTCACCGACAGATTCCAAAACGAAAATGCCATGGATAAAAACAGCATGGAAATCGTAGCCACTAACGTAATCTTGGTCTGCAGTTTCATAGTCTGGTTCCTTTCCAAATATGAATCCGGTACTCCATCCACCCAGAAACAGAACTCCTGAACTGGATGGAGCTCCAGGGGATGAGCCCCAATGTATAGTGAATGCTGAATCGCATTGAAAGCCGCCGCAATTATGTTCTATTTTATATCACAGGATCCGAGTTTTCAATTGGATGGCTGTAACCATTTTGTAAAAGTGGGCGGTTGGAAAATCTCCAAAGGATTCCCGCTCCCACTGCACAGATCACTGCTCCAAACAGAAATGCGGCCGCCAGGCTCTGCTCTGCCAGCGCGCCAAACACCAGGTTGGTCCCTGCCCCG
The DNA here is from genome assembly GCA_949893755.1 of uncultured Lachnospiraceae bacterium. Classification (GTDB taxonomy): domain Bacteria; phylum Bacillota; class Clostridia; order Lachnospirales; family Lachnospiraceae; genus Schaedlerella. Next base: position 24,274 of record CATLCV010000041.1, read on the forward strand.
ATGCTGTCCAGGATCATGGCGTGGATACTCAGCGCAGTCGCACGGTATTCGCTATGGATCTGCCGGTTCTGTATTTCCGCCTGAAAGGGCTGAAACAGGCTGTTGGAGACGCGCAGCGCCAGGATCCCGCAGACTGACGGCAGCGCAGAACCGGACACCGCCAGAGTAAGGCAGGACAGAACTGCTGCCCCGCCGAATACCGCACCCGCAGTTCGGATCCCCGTGCGTTTTGTAAACCAGGCGGAGGCAGGGCCGCACATCCCAAGAAGCGTTGCCGCAATATAGACCGCTCCGATAGTCCCATTTCCAAGCCCGCATTTTTCGTATTGGAGCTGGTTGAGAAACACGGTGACGGTCTGATGGGTTTCATTCAGAAAAGCCGCCCCAACTAAAAACAACAGCAGGTTCCGATCACACATCGTCTGAGACAGCACCTGCCGGAACCCTTCTCTGCTGATCCGCCTGCTCCCTTCCGGACTTACGTCAGTCAGCGCCAGTGACAGCACCGCCGCCATTCCGTAGCTGATCACGGTGAGCAGTCCCAAGAGCCGGTAATCCTCCCGGACAAACAGGGAAAATACCGCAGCCGCGGCCAGCAGCCCTGCCATCCCCAGGCTGTTGTAGATTCCGAAAACCTTCTGGCTGTCTTCTCCTTTGCAGGAAAGATAGAGGATACTGGTGTCCACACCGGACATTCCGGAGATCACAACGCTGAGCAGGACGCGTTCCGCCAGAAACCCGGCAAAGCCGGACGCCTGCCAGAATATGATCTTGGAGAGAAAATAAAGGGCGCAGCAAAAAATCATCGTCCTTTTATAGCCGATCTTGTCCGCGATAACGCCCCAGACTACTTCCAGTAAAATGCATAAAATAAGGGAAATACTTTCGATCAGGGTGATCTGAAATACGGATACCCCCTGGGCCTGCCGGTAAAGGGTGGCAACAGGGCCGTAAAATACCATGCCCTGCAGAAATGCAATGGCATACATGAGATAGATATTTCGTTTCATGGGTGAATTGTCCTCTCTTTTTTTGATTTACAGCACAACAAAAAGGCACTTGTTCAGAGCGCCTCCTTCACAACGATGTGAACTTGCTGATCATGACGGACAATTCATTTTTATTTTCTCCTGAGTTGATAATTTTCTGTAAATGTGATTCTATTCAGCGCCAGATCAATCTGCCGTAAGTATATCGTAAAGCATCCTGCGTCCGTTGTCAATAGGAAGCAGCGGACGGATGCCCAACAGCGAGGTGCAGGGGTTACATGTCACACCCTGACCAATCACCACGCTGATTGGTCAGGAGGATGCACATAAAAGTTGGTATTCAGGCCGTCCATTGCCGCAGGCAATTTTAAATGACGGCCTGAGTTACTGGGCACGCCTGGTCAAGGTGTGACCAGGTGGATCTGCCGGAAAAAATACCGCCTGTACAGTTGGAATTTTTTCCGGCAGTCTCTTTTTATTTATCTCCGGATCAGCAGCACCGACACATCGTTCACATTGGTCCCGGTCGCCCCGGTGATGATCAGACCGCCGCTTTTCTCCAGCGCGTGATACGCGTCATTCTGCTGCAGCACCTGATAGATCTCCATTCCCTGCGCTGCCAGCACGCCCTCTGTGGTGCCGTCGCAGTAGCCTCCGGCCGCATCGGTGGGGCCGTCCGTCCCGTCGCTTCCGACACTGAATACCGCCGTGTCCGAAAGCCCTGCGATCCCCTGGGCCGCTGCAAGGGCCAGCTCCTGATTCCGGCCTCCCATGCCCGTTCCCGTGAGATGCACTACCGTCTCGCCGCCTGCCAGAAAGGCCAGACTCTTTTCACTGTCCTGATGGCTCTTTGCGATCGCCCCGAGAAATGCCCCGGCTTCCCTTGCCTCGCAGGACAATTGGTCGGTGAGCACCTCCGGCTCATACCCAAGCTCCCGGCAGACATCCGCAGCCGCCTTGCAGAGATCGCGCACACTGCCTGTAATGACCGTCTCCACATTGTCCAGGCTCTTCGGCGTCTCCTGCCCCAGCATCTCCCTGGCCCGTTTGCTTAACCGAAGCTGGTACTTTTCAGCAACCGCCGCTGCCTGGGCGCAGGTCGTAGAATCGGGATAAGCCGGGCCGGACGCGATCATGTCCAGCGGATCCCCCAAAATATCGCTTAATACAATGCTGAACACCCGGGCCGGTTCGCACAGCTTTGCGAACTTGCCGCCCTTCACCGCGGAAATCCGCTTCCGGATCGTATTGATCTCCACAATATCCGCGCCGCAGGCCAAAAGCTGCTTTGTAATATCGGCCAGCTCCTCCTCCGGGATCAGCGGCTTTTCAAACAATGCACTTCCGCCGCCGGAAAGCAGGAACAGAACCGTATCTTCTTCCCGGAGATCCTCTACCAGCTGCAGCGCGGCCTGGGTTCCGGCAAAGGAATTTGTATCCGGAACCGGATGTCCGGCCTCGAAGCATTTCATCCCCGGGATATCGCCCTTTACATGATCATACTTTGTCACGGCCACACCGGCTTCCATGCGGTCTCCCAGGATATCCGCCGCCGTTTTCGCCATCTGCCAGGCTGCCTTTCCCGCAGCCACCACATAGACCCTCCCGTGTCCAAAATCCTTCCCTGCCAAAGCGCGGGATACCGCCTCATCCGGCAGCACCTTCCGGATGGATTCCCGGACGATCCGGTCCGCGTCTTCTCTCAATCCCATATCTGCTTTCCTCCTGATATTCTCACGGCAGCTCCTTTAGTGCAGGAACAATGAAAGGATAAAGATAAATACGATAGAACAGATTCCTTCCACCAGCGTCACCGCCGTCTGTGTCTTATATCCCTGCTCCGGTGTCATTTCACCGAAGTTCGTCACTACCCAGAAATAAGAATCATTTGCATGGGATACGGTCATTGCGCCGGCTCCGATCGCCATAACACAAAGCACGGACATCACAGTAGAATCCATTCCCAGCGCACCCATCAGAGGCGCCATGATTCCCGCGGTGGTCGTGATCGCAACTGTAGAAGAGCCCTGTGCGGACTTCAGGATCGCAGCCAGCAGGAACGGGAAGAAAATACCGATGGATTCCAGGACATTTGCATGATCCGTAATAAATGTCACCAGGCTGGTGGAAGAAATGATCTTGCCCAGCACGCCGCCTGCCGCCGTCACAAACAGGATCGGCCCTACGGTTTTCAATGTATCATTGGTCAGGTCGTACAGCTTCTCTCCCATGTCCGCCTGCACCAGGACGATGATTCCAAGCACCACTCCCACTGCCAATGCAATGATCGGCGTTCCAAGGAAGGTACACGCAACAGCCAGGCCGCCGCTCCATCCCAGGATCGAGGATACATTGGACATTGCCATCAGGATGATCGGAATGATAATGGGCGCCAGCGACATAAAGCCGGACGGCAGCTTTCCATAGGAGGCAACCAGCTCCTCATAGCTCTTTACCACGCCGCCCTGATCCGCCTCGTCATTGGACTGCACCTTTCCTCCGATATACTTCGCGTAGAACCATGCGCCTGCCAGGGCAGGGATGGAAACCAATGCGCCAAGCCCCATGACCAGAAGCAGGCTGTCTCCTACGCCCAGCGTATTGGCTGCCGCAATGGGCCCCGGCGTGGGCGGGATAAATACATGGGACGCGTACAGACCTGCGGAAAGGCAGACCGTCATCGCAACCGAAGAAGCTCCTGTACGCTTCACCATCGCCTTGCGGATGGGGTTCAGTACAACGAATCCGGAATCACAGAACACCGGAATGGATACCACCCACCCCATCAGCTCAATGGCCAGCTCCGGATGCTTGGGCCCTACCAGCTTTACCACCATATCTGCCAGCTTCAGCGCCGCTCCGGTGGCCTCCAGAAAGGTTCCGATCATGGCTCCGAAAATGATAACGATACCGATGCTTGTAAATGTGGATGAAAATCCGCTTCCGATCACTGTCGCGATCCCGTCAATGGTGTTGCCGTCCGCATCCGTAACCGCCGCGAACGGGATCCCCCCGATCAGCCCCAGCACCAGTGAAACCAGTAAAATAGAAAGAAACGGATGGATCTTAAATTTACTGATCATCACGATCATGACCACGATAGCCACGACAAACACGATTAAAAATGGAACTCCTGTCATACTCTATTCCTCCTTTTACTTCTGCACTTTGTAGAAAATGCACAATTTATTATATGTTTTTGCATTTCCTTTGTGCTTTATTTATATAAAGAATAGCATATTTCGGATTCCAGGTAAATGGTATGCAAAACATATAAATTTATTTATTTTGTTATGCGTACCATGTATCTATCATCCGTACATGTTCCATCCGGTCAAGCCACGGCATGCAGCTATGATGCGCAAAGCCGCAGCCTTTTAGCTTACGTTGGTATTCACGGTCCGACTACGATGCCGCGGCCTGCTCACTCCGCCGTATCATGAAAATGGATCCTCTCCATATACAGCTTTTGATAAAATGCAAGCGCCATATAATAAATCGCCCCATTAGAAGGCTGGCGGATATCCTTTCCCGTGATCCCGGACAGCTTTTTCAGCTTATACTGGAGCGTATTTTTGTGCATGTACAGCGCTTCCGCCATCTTTCCCACAGAACCCTCATAGGCAAAATAGTGCTCGATCAGGTTCATATGATCCCCCAGCCTGTCCCCGAAATCCCTTCCGAATAATTTTTCCAGGTATTCTGTCATGGTGGCTTCCGAGATCTCGTTGATAAATAATTCAATATTCAGGTCATCATAATAATAGAAGTTCTCCTTCCAGGTCAGGGCATGGGATGCCGCCCGGACCGCCTCCGCAACTCCCCGGGCAATATCCGTTCCGCTGCCCGATGCGCTGTCGAATCCTGCTGTCACGCTTCTGCCGTATTTTTTGTCGATCATTCCAATGAATTTTTCTGCTGTCTTCTTCATCTGAGCATCACTGCATTTCGAAAGAAGGCAGATCTGCCTCGGCGGAACTCTCAGATACAGGATCCCGCTCCGGCCCGTCTCATGGCGGATGGTGGCCTCCATCTCCTCCAGAAGCTTCTGCCCCTCCAATGTATCCGAAAGCTCCTGATAATCCCGGAAATACAGTACCATCACCCGATAAGGCTTCGTGATGTCGATTCCCAGATGGTTCCCCCGGTCGATAAAATTCCGGCTGTAGGAGCCTGCGGCGGATTTCTCGATCCATTCCTGGATAAACCGGTAACGCACCCTCTGGTCGTAGCGTTTCTTATCCTTCTGGATACTGTCCGTCACCATGATCTCGGTCATCCGCCGGACGATCTTCCCGTAGCCCACGACCCGCTCCTTTTCCCCGGTGATGCCCACGACGCCTACGATCTCCCCGCGCACGATCAGAGGAAGGTTGATTCCCCTCCTGGTGGTCTCGGTCTCCATGTCTCCGGTAATGTAGAGCTCCGGCAGCCCTTCCGTAATGATCCGCCGCGCCCCCTCATGGGTCTGCCCGATCCTGGCGGAATTCGTGCTGGCGATGATGACGCCTGCAGCATCCATCATGTTTACATGCTCGTGGATCTCCTCCCCGATCTCTTCTACGATCGCCTGTGCCGCAATTTTTGATATATACATATGTCCCCCGCCCCTCATAATGATCCGCTGCATGCCGCGCATTCACCAGGCGTGACCTGCAGCTGTCGTCTGCATTTTCTGCACAATCCTGTCATAAACAGTTATTCCGATTTTACTTCATTCCCCGGCGGCTTGTCAATGGACCGGCTGCAAATTCCGTTCCTGTCTGTATTTCCCTTTTCACGGCCGGTCAGTCCGTGAATTGTAACCTCGCATTGACTTCTCCCCTTTCACAGTCTTATAATATGTTCAGTAGAATCGAATCGGACAGAATGCAAAAAGGAGTGAAATGCCCATGGGAATTTATTTGAACAGTTCCGCTGCCTGCACATTGTACCGCAGCGAAGCGGCAAAACCATATTTTATCGATAAATCAATGCTGATCGAAGAACTTCTGCCCATGGTAGATCAGGTATGTGGATTTCATTTTCTATCCGCTGAAAAAAGAGGATGACTGTATCATTCTGGAACTCAAAGTTGACCATTCTGCCGAGGAGGCAATCCAGCAGATCAAAGACCGGGGCTATG
>CATLCV010000042.1 GCA_949893755.1 uncultured Lachnospiraceae bacterium
ATCTTTGTCCTGGCAAATGTGGTCGCATCTTCCGGCATGTCATCGGGCGTCACCCGGAAGAAAGCGTCCATGATCTTCACTAAAGTCTCATCCTTGGTAAAACCGTCAATGAAATAAAAGGTTGCCTCCCGTTCTCCGATCACAATATCCCGGCGGATGATATCGAAGCTCTCCTTCACCGGAAGGAGCTGATCCATATAGGCAATATTTTCCTCAAAGGAAGGCATCACTTTTTTAGAAATTTTATCTATCATACAATTCTGAGTCCTTTCCTGCACGGCAAACATGAACCGTTTCTATCAGGATATAGAATCTCCGCCGGGGATCAAAATTATTCTCAAAAACAAAGAAAATCCTTTGAGGCTTTCAGGACGCCGGTACGGACGGATCCTGCATCTGATAGACCCGGGTCCATTCCTTTGTCTCATCGTTCCGGATCACTTCGGAGCGGTTTCCGGAAAGAAAACGGACCAGTTCATATCCGCTGACCCAGATTTCCCCGCTGCCTTCCCTCTGGGATTCGTCGAAGATGAGCTGCAGTCCGAAGTGGAGATGGGATTCGTCGATATTGTTTACATTTTCTTTCTTGCTGTATCCGGTGCGGCCCATGTATCCGATCACGTCTCCGGCCTGTACGAGATCCCCCTCCTTCAGCCCTTCGGCATAAGGACGGTTCTGCCGCAGGTGGGCATAGTAGTAATAACGCGTTCCGTCAAAGCTTTCAATCCCGATCCGCCAGCCGCCGTACTGATTCCAGCCGAGGGCTGTGACCCGACCGGATTCCACGCTGATGACGGGCGTGCCCACCTGTCCCATCATGTCATGCCCCAGATGGCTGCGGCGGTATCCATAGCTTCTTGCCACACCGAAGTCGTCAAAATCCGAATAGGGGAATCCTTTTGCAATGGGAGAGAACGCTTTCAGGCCGTAATAGGATTTCCAGTGTGCGGACTGCTCTTCTGCGGATTCTGTCTCGCTTTTTTCCGGTCTGCTGTCAGTGACCGGGGGCTGCTCTAACTGATATTCGCCGACCATGCCTCCCAGCACTGCTCCATATGCTTCCCTGTAATAGGGAAAATATTTCATATCCTTTGTATAATCTTCTATGGAAATCTCCCCGGAGAGGAGTGTTTTAGCGATGCCGTCCAGGTCGTCTGCACGGTACCGTTTGAAATCCCCTCCGTATTTTGCGCCCAGGACCGCAAGCAGGTCGATCCAGTCCAGGTGGATTTCTTTTCTGTAGGTGTCCGTGTCATACTGGCAGGCCCGCTTCATGGCCTCTGCCGTTACATCAAAATCCACCCATTTTATGTATTCCTTCTTTTGCGTGCCGGAATCCAGCCCGGTATCGGATCCCGGATCTGCGCCAGAATCCAGGCCGGTATCCGGTTCAGACGTTCCATCCGTTTCTTTTTCGCCGATCACTATGGTTCCGTCTATGTATTTCAGATGACCAGGATCCTCTGCTGAGATATACGCGCCGGTCTGCTCCGATTGGTGAGAAGGGCCCGTGCTCCGTATCTGACCGATTCCCAGAACAGCCGCACATACGGTAAGTGCCGCCGCTTCTATTCCGATCGCTGTCTTGATAGTTCGATAATTCCGCATCCATCTGCTCCCCTCGTAGTAGGCTCTGCTATAGCTTATGCGAAAAAAATCCAAAATTTTACTTGAATTTCGCCGGATATTTGCTTATAATGTGCCTCGTGGTGAAGAACAGCAGAACGTGCAATACTGCTGTCTTTGCTCCATGATCTGCGGAAACGGGTTTTCCGCATCGTTATCTAAGATTGCTTGATGAGGAGGTTATGACATTGAAAAAGTGTAAGATGTTTTTGGGAAGCGTCATTGCCGTGCTTCTGCTAAGCCCTGTGACAGCCCTGGCAGCGGAGAGTGCCGAGGCGGCGTCCGAGCGGATTCCGCTGTGGTTCTGCATCCCCTTTGCCGGGCTGTTGTTCTGCATTGCGGTGCTTCCATTGATCCGGCCGGAATGGTGGGAATCCCATCAGCCGCTGGCGGTTGCATTCTGGTCGCTGTTATTTATCCTGCCGTTCGGATTCTATTTCGGCGCGGGAAGGGCGGCGGAGACCGTTCTGGAATGTCTGGTCAATGATTATCTGACCTTTATCGTATTGCTGTTCGGCCTGTTCTGCGTGTCCGGAAATATCACCATGGAGGGCGACCTGGCCGGTTCTCCCAGGGTGAATATCATCCTGCTGACGATCGGGACCCTGTTATCCAGCTGGATCGGCACCACGGGAGCCAGTATGCTGATGGTGCGTCCGGTGATCAAGATGAATGCCTGGCGCAGAAACCGGTCTCATATCATGGTGTTTTTTATATTCCTCGTTTCCAATATCGGAGGCTGCCTGACACCCATCGGCGATCCGCCGCTTCTGATGGGATTTTCCAGAGGGGTTCCGTTCTTCTGGAGCCTGCATCTGTTTCCTATCATGCTGTTTAATATGGTGGTGATCCTGTTTATCTTCTACAGGGTAGACATGAAGCGGTACCGCAGGGATATGGCGAGAGGGCGCAAACCGGATATCAGCAGGCCGGGAACGAAGATCAAGATCCGGGGACTGCACAACCTGCTCTTCATTGCCATGATCGTAGCGGCAGTGATCTTAAGCGGTGTGCTGCCGGATCTGCCGGTATTTCGGACGCCTGAGGGCCATGTCCGCGGGATCCATATTTTTGGGGAAGTGGTATTGGGCTTTCCGGCCCTGATCGAGATCGTGATCATCCTGGCAGCGGCATGGTTGTCTTTCAAGACCACAAGCTCAGAGATCCGGAAGAAAAACCATTTCACCTGGGGCGCCATCAAGGAGGTGGGGATCCTGTTTATCGGGATCTTTATCACCATGCAGCCGGCCCTGGCCATCTTAAAGGGGATGGGGTCTGAGCTTGGGATCACGGAACCGTTCCAGATGTTCTGGGTGACCGGGGTGCTCTCCAGCTTCCTGGATAATACGCCCACCTACCTGGTATTCCTGACTACGGCAGGCGCCATCGGCTTTACCAGCGGACTGGTGACTACTCTCGGGCAGGTTCCGGTGAAGGTGCTGACGGCCATTTCCTGCGGAGCCGTATTCATGGGGGCAAACACCTATATCGGAAACGCGCCCAACTTTATGGTAAAGTCCATTGCAGATGAAAATGGTATCCATATGCCTTCGTTTTTCGGGTATATGGGCTGGTCGCTGGCGGTTCTGATTCCGGTATTTCTGCTGGATACCGTATTATTTTTCAGATAGGAGGGGAAGCACAAGATGTCAAATGAAGAAAAGAATCTGCACGAGCTTGCGGGACGGATTTATGATCTGGATGAAGAGGTCTACAGAGAGCTTGGTTCCTCTCTGGGACGTGTGTTCAACGGGAAGAAGGAGGACTGCATCGAGGAAACCTTCCGGATGATGCATGAGCGGAATCAGGCTTATATCCTCCGGAACGAACTGGCTCTGATCAGCAACATGGCGCGGACGATCCAGGACCGTGCGGTACGCCACCGGATCATGGTCAAGTATGACGAGATCTTAAAGGAAGTGACGGAGCTGCCGACCAGCTTCATCCGGGGGGATATCCTGGATCAGAAGATGGCAAAGCTGAATATGCTGAACCTGCAGTCCCGTTTTTCCGAAAACGACCATATGATCATCTGTATCGGCCGGACCTACGGCTGCGGAGGGAGCGAGATCGGATTTACCCTGGCAGACACATTGAAGATCAATTATTACGATGTGGAGATCTTTGACGAAGTATTAAAACGTCTGGAAGCAGAAAAGGACTATGTACACGACAAGGGCGGATATCCTTACAAAAAGGGCGGGGATGCGCAGTCCCGGTATCTCAGCACGGTTCCGGCCTTTGCTCCGGCCCCGAAATCCACGTTAAAGGAAAAGCTTAAGGAGTTCAGCCGGTATCACGGACTTCCGAAAAAGGACGCCATCTTTTTCAACCAGAGCGACCTGATCTGCGACATGGCGAAAAAAGAAGACTTTGTTGTCATGGGACGGTGCGCGGATGCCATCCTGACCAACAACCGGATCCCCCATATCAGTATCTTTATCACGGCGCCCCTGGAGCAGCGGGTGCGGCGGATCATGGAGGTGCGGGGCTACGAGAACGAGAAGGAAGCAAAGCGGCTTTTGACCAAGCTGGATAAGGACCATGTGAAGTATTATAAATTTTATACCGGCCGGAACTGGGGAAAGGCGAGAAACTACGACCTGTGCATCAACAGTGCCAGCTATGGGATACAGGGCTCCGTGGATCTGATCATGCGGATGCTCAAAAAGGACGGAGAAGGGAAGGAAGGATCCGAAACGAATGGAGAGAAATGACGAAAGACTGGGAAGCGCGCCTCTCGGAAGGCTGATGGTGAGCATGGCCCTGCCGGCGGTGGCGGCCCAGGTGATCAATGTGCTTTATAATATTGTAGACAGGATCTACATCGGACATATTGCCGGTTATGGGGAACTGGCGCTGACCGGCGTGGGAGTCACGGCACCGATCCTGATGGTGATCTCTGCGTTCAGCGCATTTGCCGGCATGGGCGGGGCGCCCCAGGCGTCCATTCAGCTGGGAAAGAAAAACTATGAAGGCGCGGAGAGGATCCTGGGCAGCAGCGTGGCCATGCTGCTGTTGTTTTCCGTCGTGCTGACCGCAGTGTTCCAGGTGTTTAAGACGCCGATCCTGTATGCGTTCGGCGCCAGCGGCAACACCATTGTCTATGCCAGAGAGTACATCACCATCTATCTGGTGGGCACGGTCTTCGTCCAGTTTGCGCTGGGACTCAATACCTACATCAGCGGACAGGGAAACGCGAAGATTGCCATGCTCTCTGTCCTTTTGGGGGCGGTGACCAACATCATCCTGGATCCCATTCTGATCTTCGGATTCCATATGGGAGTCCGGGGCGCGGCCCTTGCCACGATCATTTCCCAGGCGCTGAGCGCAGTGTGGGTGCTGCGGTTTCTGACCTCTCCGAAAAGCGTGATCCGGATCCGGAGGCAATTCATCCGTCTGGATCCGAAAACGGTGCTGGGCATCGGGGCGCTGGGGATCTCTCCGTTCATCATGCAGAGCACGGAAAGCCTGGTGATGATCACTCTGAATACAGGGCTGCAGAAATACGGGGGAGACCTGTATGTAGGCACCATGTCCATCATGGCCAGCGTGATGCAGCTGATCACCATTCCGGTGCAGGGGGTGGCACAGGGCGTGCAGCCCATTATGAGCTACAATTACGGCGCGGGCAACCTGAAACGGGTGAAGGATACTTTTCTGCGTATGGTGCTGGTCTGCCTGGCCGGAACCCTTCTGTTCGCCGGGATCGCGGTGCTGCGGCCGGAGTTCTATGCCCGGCTGTTCAGCAGCAATGAAGAGCTGACCATGCTGACCTGCCGGTATATGCCGGTCTATTTCCTGGGGATCACGATCTTCGGGATCCAGATGGGCTGCCAGACCACCTTTCTGGCGCTTGGGCAGGCCAAGGTGTCTCTTGTGATCGCGCTGCTTCGGAAGATCGTGCTTCTGGTGCCGCTGGCGATCGTGCTTCCCATGTTCATGGGAGTGGACGGAGTCTATCGGGCGGAGCCGATTGCGGATTTTACATCCGTTGCGGTTACGATGATCCTGTTTTTCTTTACAGCGAAGAAGATCCTTGCAGGGGAGAGGCCGAAGTAAACGGCAAAGTGCAGAATGGACTGCCGATGACAGACATTCTGTAAATATGGACCGATAAAAAGCCGCTTTCGGTTTTCTCGTGACAGGATTTTGTCACGAGAGCCGAAAACGGCTCCTTCTATAGACATCTCTAAGGATCAAGGGATGCCTGTACACGCATTACATTACAAAGATGCCGAGCGCATTCAGGATTGAGCTGATCAGGATGGCGACCAGGATGATGGGCGCGACCCATTTGATGACTACGGTAAATAAATGTTTGCCCTTGAAGGAAGCTCCCTCGGCGCAGGCTTCCTCGATGATCGTCTGGGGCTTGATGACAAACCCGACAAAGAAGCAGGTCAGCAGTGCCACGATCGGCATCAGGACACTGTTGCTGATGAAGTCCCATGCATCCAGGATGGACATGCCCAGGGGCTGGATGAAATCCCAGATCCCGAATCCCAGGGAAGAAGGGATGCCCATGAGCAGGGAATACAAAAAGACCAGGATGCTGGTTTTGCGGCGGGACCAGTGGAAAAAGTCCATCAGGATGGAGACGATGGTTTCCATCAGGGAGATGGCGGAGGTAATGGCCGCAAAAAATACGAGTACAAAAAAGACGGTGCCCAGGAACCCGCCGAACTTAATGCTGGCAAATACCTTGGGAAGGGTGATGAACATCAGCCCGGGGCCTGCTTTCAGCGCGGACGGGTCTCCGCCGGAAAACGCGAATACGGCGGGAACGATCATCAGGCCGGCGAAAAACGCGATCCCGGTGTCGAAGATCTCGATCTGCCTTACGGAGCTTTCCAGGTTGGTGGATTTTTTCATATAGGATCCGTAGGTGATCATGATCCCCATGGCAAGGGACATGGAATAAAACAGCTGTCCCATGGCGGAGAGCAGGGTCTTGATCGAAAAGTCGGACATGTGGGGCAGGATGTAATATTTTACGCCGTCAATGGCTCCGTCGATAGTCAGGACATAGAGGGAGATGCCTACGGTCAGGACGACCAGCAGCGGCATCATGATCTTGCTGACCTTCTCGATCCCCTTTTCCACGCCGCAGATCACGACCGCCGCGGCGATCGCGGTAAAGATCAGAAACCAGACGATGGGTTCCGATACGCCGGAGATGAAGCCGGTAAAATAATTGTCCTCAGCCGCCGCGGATACGCCGCCTGTCAGGAAGGTAAAAAAGTACTTGATGACCCACCCGCCGATGACAGAGTAATAGGGGAAGATGATGACCGGTACCAGTGTGACCAGGACACCCACAAAGCGATAGCGCTGATTCAGCGCGGAAAAGGCTCCGATGGCGCTCAACCCGGTCTTCCGGCCCAGTGCGATCTCTGCGGTCATCAGCGCAAACCCGAAGGTTACCGCCAGGATGATATAGCAGAGGAGAAAGGTGCCTCCGCCGTACTGCGCCGCCAGATAGGGAAAACGCCAGATGTTCCCCAGACCGACCGCAGACCCGGCGGCGGAAAGAATAAAGCCTACCCGGCTTGTAAAGTTGCTTCTGCTGCTTTTCATATTAAAAAATCCTCCTCATATGTTTTGGTATATTTGTACATGTTTTTTCGTTTTGTACGCCGCATATTTACGATTATGACATAAAGTGCGTTGAAATACAAGAGGAATTGCGAATCGCGTCAAAATCCCGGGGAAGCCCTTGGAGGAAGTCCGGTCCTTCTTTGAGTGATCCTTGAAAACTTGAGAAAATTCATTCAGATATCCGGAAAAATGTGTTGACAATTGATGGGAAGTGTGTTAGATTATTCCTTGCGTAAAGCAAAAAACAAAGCAGAGTATCCACTCTCACCGTAGCGCGATCGGGCGACTACCGGTTTGATATTGACACAGGACACAGGGCTGGGACGGATTTTAGGATACAGCCGTATGTCTGTGAATTGTCGGGTGGATTTTTGTTCATCCGTTTTTTATTTGCGACAGCCCAAAGGAAATTCATGTGACGGAGGTATACGACAATTAGCGAGTTAATGATTAACGAACAGATCAGGGATAAGGAAGTCCGTCTGATCGGTGAGGATGGGGAACAGTTAGGGATCATGTCGGCGAGGGATGCTTTCCGGATCGCTCAGGAGGCGGAGCTGGACCTGGTGAAGATCGCTCCCGGGGCGAAGCCGCCGGTCTGCAAGATCATCGATTACGGAAAGTATAAGTATGAGCTGACAAGAAAAGAAAAGGAAGCGAAGAAAAAGCAGAAAATTGTTGAAGTCAAAGAAGTGCGCCTGTCACCGAATATTGATACGAATGACCTGAATACCAAGGTGAACAATGCAAAGAAGTTCATCTTAAAAGGAAACAAGGTAAAGGTGACCTTGCGTTTCCGGGGCAGAGAGATGGCACATGTCCAGCAGAGCAGACATATCCTGGATGATTTTTATAAACTGGTCGGGGACATTGCAGTAATTGAAAAGCCGGCAAAGCTGGAAGGCCGGAACATGAGCATGGTTTTAACCGTAAAACGTTAAAAATATACAAGCTGATCATAAGGCAAGCACAATAAAGGAGGAAGATCATTATGCCAAAATTAAAAACAAATAGAGCGGCAGCAAAGCGCTTCAAAAAGACAGGTACAGGAAAGCTGAAAAGAAACAAAGCTTATAAGAGCCACATCTTAACCAAGAAGACGACCAAGAGAAAGAGAAATCTCAGGAAGTCCACTATTACAGATGCTACAAATGTAAAGAATATGAAGAAAGTATTACCGTATATCTAAGACTCGGGTAATAGAAGGAGGATTAAGAAATGGCAAGAATCAAGGGCGGAATGAACGCAAGAAAGAAACATAACAGAGTATTAAAGCTGGCAAAGGGATACAGAGGAGCACGTTCCAAGCAGTACAGAGTGGCAAAGCAGTCCGTTATGAGGGCTCTGGCATCCTCTTATGCAGGAAGAAAGCAGCGCAAGCGCCAGATGAGACAGCTTTGGATCGCGCGTATCAACGCGGCGGCAAGAATGAACGGCCTGTCCTACAGCAAGTTCATGCACGGCCTGAAGCTGGCGGATGTGGATATGAACAGGAAGATGCTTGCAGAGCTGGCAGTCAGCGACAAGGCAGGGTTCGCGACACTGGCGGAGCTGGCGAAGGAAAAAATCGCATAACAATGTAAGGAGATAAAAGCGGAGCGGTGTATTCCGCTTTTATTTTTTTGCATACAAAATCCTGTGTACTTTGAACGAATAAATGCTTTACACCTTTCTTTAGTTGGAATATTCTCTCTTTTCCGGCAAATAAAAAGACTGAAAACCCTGAATCATCAAGGTCTTCAGCCCTTTAAATAAGACTGCGGAAGATGGGACTTGAACCCACACAGCTCGAAAGCTACAAGATCCTTAGTCTTGCTCGTCTGCCAGTTCCGACACTTCCGCATTCGTGATCCTAACGCTACGCCAAATCACAAAATATATCATACTATTTTCTGCAAAAAATGTCAACCTGTTTTTTTAATATTTTTTATTTATCCGATTGATTTATTTTATTTTTTCCCATAAACCGGAAACTCTGAGAGGAAGTAATATCTTACATTATATTCGGGTAGCATAAGAAAAGATATTCGATAAAATAAAAAAGAGTAGTATGGAGGGCTTAAGTTATGGTGCGAAATCGGGTAAAAGAACTGCGCAAGGAGAGAAGACTGCGTCAGGAGGAACTAGCGGGCAGGATCAATATTTCACAGCAGACGGTCAGCCGGATTGAAAACGGGGATAACGCGCTTGCGGCGGATATCCTGATGTCTCTGGCAAATTATTTTGGTGTGTCCATTGATTATATTCTGTATCGGTCAGATTCACGAAGAGGGGCGGAAAACCAGACAGAATTTAATGAGATCCAGGAGAGGAACTATAACCTCTGCAGGAAGTATGAGCAGTTAAACCGCAAAAATCAGGAATTGATCTACCATCTGACGGAAGAACTGGGAAACGGACAGCGTTTTAAGGAGGAGCTTCTGAGCAGGAAAAAGGAAAAGCAAAAATAGAATGGACAGATTTTTGCGGAATAATATGGAGGGCCATATGGATAGTAACAGTTCGGCTTGGCATGGAAAGGATTCCAGGTCGAACTGTTACTATTTTTGTGCATTTTTGGTAATTATTGTTTGATTATGTATAGTCTTTTTGTTAAAATAAGACTATACTATTAACGTAAGAAAGGATTGGAGGAAAAAGAGATGAAAAAACCGGTATTAGTGATCATGGCTGCGGGAATGGGAAGCCGCTACGGCGGGTTGAAGCAGATCGACCCGGTGGACGATCAGGGACACATCATCATGGAGTTTTCCATATATGATGCGAAGCTGGCGGGCTTTGAGAAAGTGGTGTTTATCATCAAGGAGGAAAATGAAAAGGACTTCCGCGAGGCCATCGGAAGCCGGGTGGAGCAGTATATGGAGACTGCCTATGCGTTTCAGCGGATCCAGGACATCCCGGAGGGCTTTGCCGTACCGGAGGGCCGTGCAAAACCATGGGGGACGGCACATGCGGTCCTGAGCGCTGTCCACGAGATCGACGGGCCTTTTGCAGTCATCAATGCAGACGACTATTATGGAAGAGACGCATTCCAGAAGATTTACGGCTACCTTTCTGCCCACGAGGATGATGAGAAGTACCGCTACACCATGGTGGGCTATGAGCTGAGGAATACGGTGACCGACAATGGGCATGTGGCGCGGGGCATCTGTGAGATCAATGATGCCGGGGAGCTGACAGCCGTTACCGAGAGGACCCGGATCGAAAAAAGGGAGGGCGGCATTGCCTATACGGAGGATGACGGGGCTACCTGGGTGCCGATTCCGGGCGAGACGCTGGTATCCATGAATATGTGGGGATTTACGAGAAGCATCCTGGATGAGATTCAGGCAGGATTTCCGGCATTTCTGGAAAAGGGACTCCGGGAAAATCCGCTCAAATGCGAGTATTTTCTCCCCAGTGTCGTCAGCGGACTGGTGGAGCAGGACCGGGCATCCGTAGCAGTCCTTTCCTCCGCGGACAAGTGGTATGGCGTTACATATAAAGAAGATAAGCCGGTTGTGGTCGAGGCGATGCAGAGACTGAAAGCGGAAGGCTTCTATCCGGAAGATTTATGGGAGGATTGACGATGAGGAAAGAAAATGACAAGGGAAAAACAGATGCGATCAAAAATTTCAGCTTCCGCGGGAACCTGCTCTCTGTGGAGCCATACGGCAGCGGGCACATTAACGATACCTATCTGCTCATATTTGATGATCCCAAAAAGGGGCAGCATAAAAAGATCCTGCAGCATATGAACCGGCAGATCTTTACCAGGCCCGTAGAGCTGATGGAAAATATCATGAACGTGACGACCTATCTGCGGGAGCGGATCCTGGAGAAGGGCGGAGATCCGGAGCGGGAAACGCTGAATGTGATTCCGGCTTTGGACGGAAAGCCATACTACATAGACTCGGAAGGAGAATACTGGCGGGCATATCAGTTCATCACCGGGGCGTCCTGCTACGATCAGGTGGAAAAGCCGGAGGATTTTTACCAGAGCGCTTTTTCCTTCGGCAATTTCCAGAGGATGCTGGCAGATTATCCGGCAGATACCCTGCATGAGACCATACAGGGGTTCCACGATACAAAATCCAGGTTTGCGGCATTCCGGCGGGCCGTGGAGGCAGATGTGTGCGGCAGGGCAGAGTCCGTCAGGAAGGAGATTGATTTTGCCTTTGCACATGAGGAAATGACTGGTGTGCTGGGCGGGATGCTCGAGAGGAAGGAGATGCCTCTTCGGGTCACCCACAACGACACGAAGCTGAACAATATCATGATCGACGATGCCACGGGAAAGGGAATCTGCGTGATCGACCTGGATACCGTGATGCCCGGGCTTGCGGTCAATGACTTCGGGGATTCCATCCGCTTTGGGGCCAGCACGGCGGCAGAGGATGAGACGGATCTGGACAAGGTGGAATGTGATATGGAGTTATTCGAGCTGTACACAAAAGGCTTTGTCGAGGGATGCGCGGGCAGCCTGACGGCGAAGGAACTGGAGATGCTTCCCATGGGGGCAAAGGTGATGACCTTCGAGTGCGGGATCCGTTTTCTGGCGGATTATCTGGAGGGAGATGTCTATTTCAAGATCCACAGAGAAGGGCATAACCTGGACCGCTGCAGGACACAGTTCAAGCTGGTAGAGGATATGGAAAAAAAGTGGGATATTATGAACGGAATTGTCAGAAAATATAGCTGATCAGAAACAAATACGATTGACAAAGCATCAACAGCAAAAAACAAAAAAATACGGGAGGAAAAGAAAATGCTGGAAAAAGTGGATTTGTCGAAGAAAATGTCAAAAGAAGAATACAAGGATAAAATGCCGCTTCTGGAAAGCAGGCTGGGAGAACTGCAGAGACAGTGCAAGAGCCTGAAGATCCCGGTGATGATCGTGTTCGAAGGTTTTGGCGCCGCAGGCAAGGGGCTGCAGATCGGGAAGCTGATCCAGAGCCTGGATCCGCGCGGGTTTGAGGTACATGCGATCCAGCGTGAATCAGAGGAGGAAAAGATGCATCCGTTCCTGTGGAGATTCTGGACAAAGACTCCGGCAAAGGGAAGGATTGCCGTATTTGACGGAAGCTGGTACAGGAAGGTCCTGATCGACCGTTTTGAAAAAAAGACGAAAAAGGCGGAGCTTCCGGATGCCTTTCATTCGATCTGTTCCTTCGAAAAACAGCTGACAGACGACGGCTGCGTCCTGATCAAATTGTTTTTGGACATCAGCAAAAAGGAACAGAAAAAGCGTTTCCAGAAGCTGAAAGAGAACAAGGAGACCGCATGGCGGGTCAGCAAAGGGGACCTGGAGAGGAACAGGCGCTTCGACGAATACCAGGCGATCATGGAAGAGATGCTGCAGAAGACGGACACGGATTATGCTCCGTGGATGATCGTGGAAGCCACGGATAAGCGTTTCGCGACGGTAAAGATCTATTCGGCGGTCATCAAGGCGCTGGCACAGCAGATCGAAAAGGTACAGCATAAAAAGGCAGAGGCCGATGCGGTGAAGAATATCCGGTCCATGGAGGAAAACGTACAGGTATCGGCGGTGGCGGAGGAGGCCGCGAAAAATGTGAACGACCTTCAGGAGTCCATCCTCCGGAATGCGGACCTGACCTTAAGCTATACAAAGGAAGAGTATAAGAAGAAGCTGGAGAAGCTGCAGAAGAAAATGGAGCTTTTGCACGGGGAACTGTACCGGAGGCGGATTCCGGTGATATTGGGATTTGAAGGCTGGGATGCCGGCGGCAAGGGCGGTGCCATCAAGCGTCTCACCGAGAAGATGGATCCCCGCGGATTTGTCGTGAATCCGACGGCCTCTCCCAATGATATTGAAAAAGCCCATCATTATCTGTGGCGGTTCTGGCGGGCAGTGCCCAAGGACGGGCACATCGCGATCTTCGACCGGACCTGGTACGGCCGTGTGATGGTGGAGCGGATCGAGGGCTTCTGTACGAAGCAGGAGTGGCAGCGGGCTTATAAGGAAATGAACGATATGGAAAAGGACTGGGCGGATGCGGGCGCTGTTGTCATGAAGTTCTGGATGCAGATCGACAAGGATGAGCAGGAGCGCCGTTTCAAGGCACGCCAGGAAAATCCGGAAAAGCAGTGGAAGATCACGGATGAGGACTGGCGCAACCGGGAAAAGTGGGACCAGTACGAGGATGCGGTCAACGAAATGCTGATCCGGACCTCCACGGAATACGCCCCCTGGATCGTGGTGGAAGGCAACTGCAAATATTATGCAAGGATCAAAGTTCTGGAAACCGTGGTGGATGCGATTGAAAAGCGTCTGAAAGGATAACCGGGAACTGCCGGCATAAGCTTATATTCAGGCCGGGAATTTCCTCTTTTGGAAAATTAGAGGAAATTCCCGGCAGGTTTTGAATATAATATAATAGGGAGTTCAGGATTTGAAAGAGGCAGCGGATGATGACGATCAGAGAACAACTGGAAGAAAGGGAATTGGAGTACTTGAGTCCATACGCGTCCTTCAGCAGGGAGTCAAGAGGGAGGGAGCGCCCGGAGCAGGAATGTGATATCCGCCCGGTGTTTCAGCGTGACCGGGACAGGATCCTGCACTGCAAGGCGTTCCGGCGGATGAAGCAGAAGACGCAGGTATTCTTACAGCCCAAGAGCGATCACTACCGTACCAGGCTGACACATACGCTGGAGGTGTCGCAGAATGCGCGTACGATCGCCAAGGCACTTCGCTTAAATGAAGATCTGGTGGAAGCGATCGCCCTGGGGCATGACCTGGGACATACGCCTTTTGGGCATGCAGGGGAGAGGGCGCTGAACTCGGTGTATCATTTTGCGCACAACGAGCAGAGCGTCCGTGTGGTGGAGTATATTGAGAGACAGGGAAAAGGGCTGAATCTGACATGGGAGGTGCGGGACGGCATTCTGAACCACAAGACAGCCGGCACGCCGCACACGCTGGAGGGGCAGGTGCTCCGCCTGTCTGATAAGATCGCCTATATCAACCATGATATCGATGACGCTGTGCGGGGCGGTATTTTAACAGAAGAGGAGATCCCGAAGGAAATCCGGAATACACTGGGGGATACCGGAAAACGCAGGCTGGATACCATGGTCCATGACGTGATCGTACACAGCATGGACAGACCGGAGATCCTCATGTCCGAGGAAGTGGGGCAGGCGATGAAGGACCTTCGGAAATTTATGTTTTATCATGTATATCTCAACCCCAAGGCAAAGGGGGAGGAGGATAAGGCAGTGGACCTGATCCGCAGGCTGTATGAGTATTATCTTACACATCCAGAGCTGCTGCCTGAGCAGTTTCTTCATGCCATCGACCTTCCGGGAAACTGCCGGGAACAGATCGTGTGCGACTATATTGCCGGAATGACCGATAATTACGCGGTGAAGAAGTATGAGGAGTACTTTATGCCGGAAGCATGGTCGAAGTAGGTTTTTCCACCTGGATGCGCAGGTTGGATGATCTTTAGAGCATCCAACCGTACCGGTGGAATTTTTTCTTAAATTGCAGGAAGGAAATTTATAAGTTTTGTCGAATATATAACATATAGGGAATTTTTTGGGGAGGTCAGAATGTATTATTCGGAAGATTTGATCGAAGAAGTACGGATGAAAAATGATATCGTGGATGTGATTTCCGGATATGTGAAGCTGCAGAAAAAGGGCAGCTCCTATTTCGGTCTCTGTCCGTTTCATAATGAAAAATCTCCGTCTTTTTCCGTCAGCAGGCAGAAGCAGATGTATTACTGCTTTGGCTGCGGCGCCGGAGGGAATGTCTTTACGTTTCTGATGGAATATGAGAATTATACATTTACCGAAGCTGTCGAATATCTGGCGGAGCGCTCCGGGGTGGAGCTTCCGAAGGCGGAGTATTCCAGGGAGGCGAAGGAGCGGGCCGGCTTAAAAGCCTCTTTGCTGGAGATCAACAAAGCGGCGGCGCAGTATTTTTATGTGCAGCTGAAGTCGGAGCAGGGAAAGGCCGGTTATACATATCTGAGGGAGCGCCGTCTGTCGGATGAGACCATCCGTGCATTTGGGTTGGGCTATTCCAATAAGTACAGCGATGACCTGTACCGCTATCTCCGGTCAAAGGGATATCCGGAGGAGATGATCCGCCAGGCGGGCCTCATCAGCATCGACGAAAAGCATGGTGTTTATGACAAGTTCTGGAACCGTGTCATGTTTCCGATCATGGATGTGAACAGCCGGGTGATCGGATTCGGGGGACGCGTCATGGGAGATGCGAAGCCCAAGTATCTGAATTCCCCGGAGACCCCCATTTTTGACAAGAGCCGGAATCTGTACGGGCTGAACCGTGCCAGGTCCTCGCGGAAGCCATATTTTCTGCTCTGTGAGGGTTACATGGATGTGATCGCGATGCATCAGGCCGGCTTTACCAATGCGGTGGCTTCCCTGGGGACTGCGCTGACCGAGGGCCATGCTTCCCTGATCCGGCGTTATGTCCAGGAGGTGTACCTGACCTATGACAGCGATGAGGCGGGGACGAAGGCTGCGCTCAGGGCAGTTCCGATCCTGAGAGAAGCAGGAATCTCTGCAAAGGTCATCCGGATGGATCCCTATAAAGATCCGGATGAATTTATCAAGAACCTGGGGGCGGAGGAATTTGAGCAGAGGATCGAGGGGGCAAAGAACGGGTTTATGTTCACCCTGGAGATCCTGGAGCGGGAGTATCATATGGACTCTCCGGAGGGCAAGACCGCGTTTTTCCAGGAGGCGGCAAGACGGCTGATCGGTTTCCAGGATGAGCTGGAACGGAATAATTACATAGAAGCGGTTGCAAAGGCCTATCGGATCAGCGAGGAGAGTCTGAAAAAGCTGGTGTCCAGGACCGCAGTCCGGGAAGGCATGGCAAAGCCGGTGGAACGTCCCAGGACGGCGCCGGGGCAGCCCCTTAAGAAGGAGGACGGCAGCCTTACGGCCCAGAAGGTGCTTCTTACGTGGATGATCGATGACAGCAGGCTGTTCGGCATCATCAGCAGACATATCAGTCCCGGGGATTTTACACAGCCTCAGTACCGCACGGTGGCGGAGCTTTTGTATGAGCAGTACAGGGCAGGCAGTCTGAACCCGGCAAAGATCATCAACCATTTTACGGAGGAGGAAGAGCACCGGGAGGCAGCCGCGCTGTTCAATACCCGGATCAGCAGGCTGACCACGCCGGAGGAAAAGGTGCGCGCCATTAAGGATTCTCTCCTGCGGGTGAAGTCCAACAGCATCGATGTCCGGATGAAGGATCTGGAACCGACGGATATGGCGGGCCTGCAGCGGCTTATGGAAGAAAAAAGACAGCTCGGGGAATTGGAGAAACTGCATATTTCTTTAGAATAAGGATAAAATATAACAAGATAGCCTGGCGCTGTGCAGGCAGAGGAAGGAAGGACACATGGAAGAGAACACACAGAAATTTTTGGAGCGTTTAAGAGACCTGGTTGCTCTCGGCAAGAAAAAGAAGAGTATCCTGGAGATCCAGGAGATCAACGACTTTTTCCGTGACATGGAGCTCAATGCGGAACAGATGGACAAGGTATTTGAATACCTGGAATCCAACAATATCGATGTGCTCCGGATCAGCGGCAGTGACGATGATGTGGACATTGACATGGACGTGATCCTGTCCGAGGAAGAGGACGTGGATGTTGAGAACATTGATCTCTCGGTTCCGGATGGAGTCAGCATCGAAGATCCTGTGCGCATGTATCTGAAGGAGATCGGAAAAGTTCCTCTTTTGAGCGCCGAGCGTGAGATCGAGCTTGCCCAGCGGATGGAAGACGGGGACGAGGATGCCAAGAAGGAGCTGGCGGAGGCAAACCTGCGTCTGGTGGTCAGCATTGCCAAGAGGTATGTGGGACGCGGAATGCTGTTTCTGGATCTGATCCAGGAGGGCAATCTGGGACTCATCAAGGCTGTGGAGAAGTTTGATTACCACAAGGGATATAAGTTCAGCACCTATGCCACATGGTGGATCCGCCAGGCGATCACCAGAGCTATCGCAGACCAGGCGAGGACGATCCGGATCCCGGTCCATATGGTGGAGACCATCAACAAGCTCATCCGTGTGTCAAGACAGCTTCTGCAGGAGTTGGGGCGTGAACCCACCCCGGAGGAGATCGCGAAGGAATTGGACATGCCGGTGGACCGTGTCAGGGAGATCCTGAAGATTTCTCAGGAGCCGGTCTCCCTGGAGACTCCCATCGGAGAAGAGGAGGACAGCCATCTTGGAGATTTTATCCAGGACGACAATGTACCGGTTCCCGCAGAGGCGGCAGCCCAGACCCTGCTCAAGGAGCAGCTGGACGAGGTGTTGGATACGCTGACTGAGAGGGAGCAGAAGGTGCTCCGGCTCCGGTTCGGCATGAACGACGGACGGGCAAGGACGCTGGAAGAGGTGGGCAAGGAATTTGACGTGACCAGAGAGCGGATCCGCCAGATCGAGGCAAAAGCGCTGAGAAAGCTGCGTCATCCCAGCAGGAGCAGGAAGCTGCGGGATTACCTTGACTAAAAAAGCCCGAATAAAAGCAGATTTTCAGGGGCGGTGCAGCACATGTCTGCCGGAGGAAATATGTGCAGGCGGCGAACCGCAGAGGAATGGACAGATGGTATTATCAGACAGACTGCAGGCGGTCGCTTCCCTTGTGACTGCCGGGCATCGGGTTGCGGATATAGGTACGGACCATGCCTATATCCCGATCTACCTTTTGCAGGAAGGACTGGCCGAATCAGCCATTGCCATGGATGTGAATGAAGGGCCGCTGAAAAAGGCAGAGGAGCATGTGATAGAGAACGGCATGGAGGAAAAAGTCCGGCTTCGGTTATCGGACGGTTTTGAGAAGCTGGAACCGTTTGAAGCGGATACCGCCGTGATCGCAGGAATGGGCGGGCCGCTGATGATCCGGATCCTGAGCGCATATCCGGAGGTTACCCGGTCCATGAAGGAACTGGTTCTCCAGCCCCAGTCCGAGATTGCAAAAGTCAGAGCCTTTCTTTTAGAGGAAGGTTTTTTGTTTATTCAGGAGGATATGGTAAAGGACGACGGAAAATATTATCCGATGATGAAGGCTGCGCCCCCCAAGGACGGCAGACGCGGCGGCCGGAACAAAGGTGCGGAAAAAAGCCTGCAACAGGATAGGGCCTGCGTGTGGGACGAAACCGGGATCCGATACGGGAAGCTGCTTCTGGAAATGCGGCATCCGGTCCTCAGGGAATATCTGGATCGGGAACAGGCGATCCGGCAGAATATTCTGGCAGGGCTGCAGGGGCAGACCGGAGAGCGGATCCGGATCCGCAGGTTGGAACTGGAAGAGGAGTTGGATTATATCCGGAAAGGGTTGGATTACTATGCAGTGTAAAGAGATCATGAATATCATCGAGGAAACGTACCCAAAGGAAGCGGCATTGGGATTTGACAATGTAGGCCTGCAGGCGGGAAGGTCCGATAAGGAGGTGGCACGGATCTATCTGGCGCTGGACGCTACGGAGGAAGTGATCCGGGCGGCAAAAGCCTTCGGCGTGGATATGCTGATCACCCACCATCCGCTCATATTCAGCCCGCTAAAAGCTGTGACCGATGAACACTTTGTGAGCCGGCGGATCCTGGAACTGATCCAAAGTGACATTTCCTATTATGCCATGCACACCAATTATGATGTGCTGGGAATGGCGGAACTTTCCGAGCGGATCCTGGGGCTTAGCGACACGCAGGTTCTGGACGTGACCGGAGAGATTGGCGGAAGGGAAGAAGGGATCGGGCGCATCGGCAGCCTGGAAAAAAGCATGACGCTGCGGGAGTGCTGCGGGTACGTGAAGGAACGGCTGGGGCTGGATTTTGTGAAGGTATCCGGAGATCCGGACCGGGAGGTGCGGCGCCTTGCCGTTTCGCCCGGTTCCGGAAAAAGCGCCGTTGCTCCCGCTATCGCAAAAGGCGCGGATGTGCTCGTGACAGGGGACATCGGCCACCATGACGGACTGGACGCGTGGGAACAGGGGCTTGCGGTGATCGACGCAGGGCATTACGGGACGGAATCCATGTTTATAGAGGATATGAAGCAATTCCTGGAAAAACGGCTGGACGGGGCGGAGATCCGGACTGCTCCGGCGGCGCATCCGTTTTTCATACAATAGGCGGAGGACGGAAAAGACTGATGAAAGGCAGGGATGGAATCTATGGATAAAAAAATGTATACGGTTACGATCGGAGAAGAAACCAGACAATATGCAGAAGGGACGACATACCGGGAGATCGCGGAGGAATTTCAGCATCTGTATCCGCATCCCATCGTTCTGGTGTATGTCAACAAGTATCAGCTCCAGGAATTGAATAAGCATCTGAAAAAGGACTGCGAGCTTGGATTTATCACGACGGCGCACCATATCGGACATGAGACCTATAAGCGGAGTATGTGTCTGCTGCTGGTGAAGGCGGTACATAATGTAGGCGGATATGATAATGTGGAGCGGGTGCGGATCCATTTCTCCGTAAGCAAGGGCTATTACTGCACGGTGGAAGGAAACGTGACGGTGGACGAGGCATTTCTGGAAAAGGTGGAAGCCAGGATGCGCGAGCTTGTAGCGGAGCAGGTTCCGATCCAGAAGCGCTCCGTACATACCAACGATGCCATCGAACTGTTCCGCAGGCACAGAATGTATGATAAGGAGCACCTGTTTGAATACCGCAGGGTTTCCAGGGTGAATATCTACAGCATCAAAAAGTTTGAAGATTATTTTTACGGATATATGGTTCCGGATACCGGATATCTGAAATATTTTGCGCTTCATCTCTATGAGGACGGATTTGTGATCCAGATGCCCACCATGAACCAGCCGGACGCGGTGCCGCCCTTCGAGCCTCACAGGAAGCTGTTTGAGGTACTCCGCGAATCCGTTGCCTGGGGGGACCAGCAGGGGATCGATACGGTGGGAATGCTCAACGATGCGGTGACAAAGGGCAACATGCAGGAAATGGTTCTGGTCCAGGAGGCGCATCAGGAGCGGAAGATCGCAGAGATCGCAAAGATGATCGCGGAACGGCCGGATGTAAAATTTGTTCTGATCGCAGGACCTTCCTCCTCGGGAAAGACTACATTTTCCCATCGTCTGTCCATTCAGCTTCGGGTCAACGGGCTGGTGCCGCACCCGATCGCGGTAGACAACTTCTTTGTGGACCGGGAAAAAACGCCCCGGGACGCCAACGGGGAGTATGATTTTGAATGTCTGGAAGCCATTGATGTGGACCTGTTCAATCAGGATATGCAGGCATTGCTCAACGGCGAGGAGGTGTACCTTCCGGTCTTTGACTTCAAGTCCGGAAAGCAGAACCGCTCCACGAAGCCGAAGAAGCTCGGAGAGAATGATATTCTGGTCATTGAGGGCATCCACTGTCTGAATCCCAAGCTGACGGAGATGCTGGACGATGCCAATAAGTTTAAGATCTATATCAGCGCATTGACCCAGCTCAATGTCGATGAGCATAACCGGATCCCGTCCACAGACGGGCGGCTGATCCGCCGGATCGTGCGGGACGCGAGGACCCGGGGAAATTCCGCCCAGAAGACCATCGCCATGTGGAGGTCGGTGAGAAGAGGGGAGGAGGCGAATATCTTTCCTTATCAGGAGGAAGCGGATGTGATGTTCAATTCCTCACTGCTCTATGAGCTGGCGGTGCTCAAGCAGTACGTGGAGCCCCGGCTGTTCGGTGTGGAGAAGGACAGCGCGGAATATGCGGAGGCGAAGAGGCTGCTGAAGTTTTTTGATTATTTTGTAGGGATCGAGAGCGATTTTGTGCCGGCGAAATCCTTGCTGAGAGAATTTATCGGCGGGGGATGCTTCCAGCTGTAAAGTACATAAAAAACAGGCTTTTACAAGTAAAATTGCAAAAGCCTGTTTTTTTTCTGTTGACTTTTGACTTAGTATATGTATAATTGATTATGGTAAATAAAAAGTTTAGTAATCCTAAGGAACTGTACAAATAAAAAGGAAGTCGGAGACTATGAGTATTGAAGAAAAGATCGGCATGAAAATCCGTAATCTGCGCAATCAGAACGGTCTGACACAGGAAGAGCTGGCGGACCGGACAGAGCTGACGAAGGGGTTTATCTCCCAGCTGGAGCGGGGGCTGACGGCGCCTTCGGTATCCACCCTTCTGGATATCGTGGAATGCCTGGGAACGAATCTTTCGGATTTTTTCCACGATGAGGATGACCTGCAGATCGTATTTCCAAAAGAGGATTATTTTGAAAAGGAAGACGAGGACGGCAACAGCATCACCTGGCTGATCGCGACGGCCCAGAGCAGGAGTCTGGAGCCGATCCTGGTGCGGCTCCAGCCGGGACAGTCCATGCCGGTTGACAAACCCCACGAGGGGGAGGAATTCGGCTACGTGCTGGACGGCAAGATCCAGGTACATTACGGAGATGAAAAGTATACGGTACGGAAAGGCGATTCCTTTATCTTTCCGGCCAACAGAAAACACAGGATAAGTTCAGCTTGTAAAAAGGTTTCGTCCATTCTATGGATCAGCAGCCCCCCAAGCTTTTAAGGAGGATGTCAATGAAGGATGTGATACTGCAGCTGGATTCCGTCAGCAAATCATTTGACGGGAAACAGATCTTGAACCACCTGGATCTGGAGATCGGGCGGAATGAATTTATTACCCTTTTGGGGCCTTCTGGATGCGGGAAGTCTACGACCCTGCGTATTATCGGCGGATTTGAGAAGCCGGATGAGGGGCGGGTTTTATTTGAGGGAAAGGATATCACCGGACTTTCTCCGGATAAACGGAATGTGAATACGGTCTTTCAGAAATATTCCCTGTTTCCCCACATGGATGTGGCGGAAAATATCGCCTTTGGATTAAAGCTGAAAAAGAAGACCCAGCAGTATATCAGGGATAAGATCCGCTATGCCTTAAAGCTGGTCAACATGGACGGCTATGAGAATCGGATGCCGGATTCCTTAAGCGGCGGGCAGCAGCAGAGGGTGGCGATCGCAAGGGCCATCGTGAATGAGCCGAAGATCCTGCTTTTGGATGAGCCTCTGGGGGCGCTGGACTTAAAGCTGCGTCACGGCATGCAGCGGGAACTGATCAAGATCAAGCAGGAGGTGGGGATCACCTTTGTCTATGTGACCCATGACCAGGAGGAAGCGCTGACCATGTCGGACCGCATCGTTGTCATGAACAAAGGGATCATCCAGCAGATGGGGACCTCCAAAAGCATTTACGATGAACCGCAGAACGCGTTTGTGGCAGACTTTATCGGGGACAGCAATATCATCGACGGGATCATGAAGGAGGACTGCCTGGTACAGATCCAGAATGTGCCGATCCCCTGTGTGGATACCGGGTTTGCCAGGGATGAGCTGGTGGATGTGGTCATCCGTCCGGAAGATCTGGTGATCGTGAAGGAGGAGGACGGGTATCTCAAAGGGATGGTCGTTTCCATCATATTCAAGGGGGCATTTTACGAGATCAAGGTGCGCGCCGGGGAATATGACTGGATCGTCCAGAGCGTCAATCCGGCCCAGATCGGCTCTGTGGTGGGGATGACGATCCTGCCGGACAACATCCAGATCATGCATAAGCCCCACTCCGAGGATGCGGAGGCTGTGCGGGAGGATGCGTAGGAACTGCCGCGGAATCATATATAGAGATTGCATGGGACAGACCGCCGGGGATATCGGAATAGACTTATAAAAAATTGTTCCGGCAGCTTTGGATCCTCTACGAGCTGCCGGAAGGCGGTTATGTTCTGCG
Organism: uncultured Lachnospiraceae bacterium; assembly: GCA_949893755.1. GTDB lineage: Bacteria > Bacillota > Clostridia > Lachnospirales > Lachnospiraceae > Schaedlerella. The sequence continues at coordinate 22,979 of CATLCV010000042.1, forward strand.
CAAGTGGAAAAAGAGGAAGCAGGAGGTTGTGATAAGATGATAAATCGTGCAAAATCCGTAAACAGGCGGACATGGCTGTCCTCCCCCTACATTGTATGGGTCATCGGCTTTACCGTGATCCCTCTGGGTGTGATTTTTAAATATGCGTTGACCAGCCGGGAGGGCGGATTCTCCCTGGAAAATATCGTTGCCATTTTTGATCCGATCCATCTAAAGGCAATGGTCTTTTCCCTGGAGATTGCAATCGGGTGTACCCTGATCTGTATCCTTTTGTCCTATCCGCTCGTGCTGGCGCTGAGATACTTAGGGATGGGAAGGCAGGGTTTTACCATGTTTATCCTGATCCTTCCGATGTGGATGAACTTCATCCTGCGGATCCTGGCATGGCAGATGATCCTGTCCAACAACGGGATCCTGAATTTTCTGCTGACGAAGCTGGGACTGGATGCTCTGCCGCTGGCCAATACGGGGACGGCCATTATGATCGGGGTGGTGTATGACTACCTTCCCTATATGGTGCTCCCCATCTTCAATGCGGTGGCGGAGATCGACGAGGATATCATGGAGGCGGCAAGGGATCTGGGAGCCAACGGTTTTACGGTATTCCGGAAGATCATCTTTCCGCTGTCCATACCGGGACTCTTAAGCGGGATCGTGATGGTATTTGTTCCGTCCATGACGTCCTTCGTGATCTCGGATATCCTGGGCGGAGGAAAGCTGCAGCTGATCGGAAACATCATCGAACAGGAATTTACGAAGAGCTCCAACTGGAATCTGGGATCCGGACTGTCGGTTTCCCTGATGATCTTTGTCCTGATCAGCATGGCATTTACCACGAAAAATGATGTGGAAGGAAAGGGGTCGGCAATATGGTAGAAAAGCTGAAAGGATTTCTGAGCCGGTTTTACATCGGCCTGATCATTTTGTTTTTATATGCGCCGATCCTGGTGCTGGTCATGCTGTCCTTCAATAATTCCAGGTCCCGGGTGACCTGGGGCGGCTTTACACTGCAGTGGTACGGAAAATTATTTTCCAACGGACAGATCATGGAGGCGCTTGTGACAACGCTGGTGCTGGCGACGGCCTCGGCGCTGATCGCGACGGTGATCGGTGTATTGGGCGCCCTGGGGATCCATGCCATGCGGCAGAAAAACTATCAGATCATGATGATCTGCACCAATATCCCGCTGCTGAACGCGGACATCGTGACCGGGATCGCGCTGATGCTCTGGTTCGTGCATTTTATCCCGCTGGGGTTCGGCAGCGTGCTTCTGGCGCATATTACCTTCAATATCCCCTATGTGATCCTGAGCGTCATGCCGAAGATCCGGCAGATGAATGTGAGCCTCTATGAGGCGGCCCGGGATCTGGGAGCCAATGCGGTGTATGCCTTTTTCAAGGTCATACTGCCCCAGCTGGCCAGCGGGATCGTGGCAGGATTTTTCATGGCATTTACCATGTCCATGGATGACTTCGTGATCACGTATTTTACGAAGGGGGCCGGGGTCAATACACTGTCCACCATGATCTACGGGGAGATCCGAAAAGGGATCAAGCCGGAGATGTATGCGCTGTCTACGATGATATTCGTGTTTGTTTTTGTGGTGCTGCTGGCGGCCAATTACTGGCCTGCTAAAAAGGCGGAGCTGCAGAAGCCGGTGGGTTATGAATCGTGAAAGTCAAATATCCATGCAAGCGTGGCTGCATGGCCCGCTGCTTCGCGGGAATGAAGGAAGAAGCGGCGGCTCGTCAGGGAGTGTTCCGATTTTGCGGGATCTGATCAGATTTTAATTTTAGAAAGGATATGGGAAATGAAAAAGAGAGTGAGCTATGTTTGTCTGGCCGGCCTTCTGGCCTGCTCCATGCTGTCTGTGACAGGCTGCGGAAGCAAAGAGGGAGGAAAGGGAAGCCTTACGGTATTCAGCTATGGAGAATATATGGACCCGGATGTATTGGACCAGTTTACCGAGGAAACCGGGATCGAGATCAAATATGAAGAATCTCTGACGCCGGAGGAGATGTATACCAAGTACAAATCCGGAGCGATCAAGTATGATCTGCTCTGTTCTACGGACTATATGCTCCAGAAGTTTATAGACGAAGGAGAGCTTCAGAAAATTGACCGTGGCGCGATGGAAAACAGCGGTAATATCGGTGACAAATATTGGAAGCTTGCTGCGGCATTTGACCCGAAGAACGAATATACGGTTCCTTACTTCTGGGGGACGCTGGGGATCCTCTATGATACGACCAGGGTCTCGGAGCCGGTGGACAGCTGGGATGTGCTGTTCAACGGAGACTATGCCGGGGAGGTCATCATGCAGAACAGTATGCGGGATACCTATATGGCGGCATTGAAGTACCTTGGATATTCGTTAAATTCCAACAATGAAAATGAGATCCGGGAGGCCCAGGAGCTGCTGCTGAAACAGAAGCCGGATGTGCAGGCTTATCTGGTGGATGAGGCCAGGGATGAAGTGGTAGCCGGAAACGCGGTGATGGCGATCGTGTATTCCGGAGAGGCTTATCTGGGACATCAGTACAATGAGGACCTGGCCTATGTGATCCCGAAGGAGGGATCGAATGTCTGGCTGGATGCCTGGTGTGTGACGAAGCACTGCGAGGATCTGGACGCGGCGCAGAAGTTCCTGGATTTCCTCTGCAGGGAGGATATCGCGAAGAAGAACTTTGAATATATTTATTATTCGACCCCCAATGACGCGGTCGTGGAGAGCCTGTCGGAGGAGGAACGCGCGGATGAGGCATTGGTTCCCGCGGAGGACGCGACGGACAACTGTGAGGTGAGCCTGCAGTTAGAGCCGGAGAGCAATGATCTGATGAATGAGCTTTGGAAGGAATTGAAGGCGGATTAAACAGAGTGCAGCCCTGAGGGGAGTGAACGGCTTTGGCCGGCATCCTCTCAGGGCTGTATATTTCAGGTATATATTTTTTTCAGATGCTCCATCCTGCTGCCCATATTCTGCAGCAGCAGGTCCGCCAGAGTCAGTGCGGTCATGGATTCCACCACCACCACGGCACGCGGTACGATGATCGGATCATGCCGTCCGTGGATGACAAGCTCCGTATCTTCGCCGCTTTCCGTAACCGTCTGCTGGGGCTGTGCGATCGAGGGAGTGGGCTTTACGGATGCCCGCAGCACCAGCGTATCCCCATCGCTCATCCCGCCCAGGACTCCGCCTGCATGATTCGTCTTTTTCTTCACGGCGCCGTCCTCCATATAGAAGGAATCATTATTCTGACTTCCATTTAGACGCGCGGCTTGGATCCCGTCTCCGAATTCCACGGCCTTGACCGCGCCGATGGAGAGGATCGCCCTTCCCAGGCAGGCATCCAGCTTGTCAAAAACCGGTTCTCCGATCCCGGCAGGAAGGCCGGTGACCCGGCATTCGATCACCCCGCCGCAGGAATCCAGGTTCTTCATCATAGATTCCAAATAGGAGGCAGCCTCATCCGCCCGCTGATTGCTGGGCATGTACAGCTTGTTCTGAAAAATCTCTTCGAACCGATATTCCTCTTCCGGAACTTCTACAGGCCCTACGGCTTTTGCATAGGCCGTCAGTTCGATTCCCAATTCCCTTAAAATTTGGGAAGCCACCGCGCCGCCGGCCACCCGTCCGATGGTTTCCCGCCCGGAGGAACGCCCTCCGCCCCGGTAATCCCGGAAGCCGTATTTTTGCGTATAAGTGTAGTCGGCGTGTCCCGGACGGTATACGGAAGCAATATTTCCATAATCCCGAGAACGCTGGTCCTGGTTGCGCACCAGCAGGGAGATGGGAGTCCCCGTCGTCTGTCCCTCAAATGTGCCGGAGAGGATCTCGACCTGGTCGCCTTCCTGACGCTTGGTCGTGAACCTGCTCTGTCCCGGCGTCCTCCGGTCCAGAAAAGCCTGGATATCAGAGGCTTCCAGAGGGAGTCCGGCCGGACAGCCGTCGATCACGGCGCCGATGGCAGCGCCGTGGGATTCCCCCCAGGTTGTAATGCGGAATGTATTTCCAAATGTTGAACCACTCATGTAAAAATCTCCTTTCGATGATAGATAGGATACCCATATTATATAGGAATAAAACGTATGGCGCAATCACAAATATCAGTGTTCTGCGGTTTTATGCATCTGCGGCATCTACACAATTTGTCTGCGCTTCTTGACAAAAAAAGATGGGTATGATAACATGATTCCTGAAATAAATATAAATTTATTATAAAATTATCCGCCTCCTTTGTAAAAGTGTACTCCTGAACTGGTTATCATTCATACAGATGGCTGAATTTCAAGAGTATTCAAAACGGCATAGAATGAAGGTGAAGACATGAAGAATCGGAGTATCGTGGATGTACATGCCCACGTTCTCCCGGGAGTGGATGATGGGGCCAGGGATCTGGAGGAAGCATGCTTCCTGCTGGATCAGGCAGCATCCCAGGGAATCCGAATCGTAATCGCAACGCCGCATGTTTCCGGACGAAATGGACCGGAAGGGCTTGAGGAGCTGGCCGGTAAGGTTCAGCAGGAGATCCGAAAGCAGCATCCGGAATTCACCTTATATCTCGGCCAGGAGGCGTTTTTTCATGAGGAACTGCCGCGACGTCTGAAGGCGGGGACAGTTCTGACCATCGCCGGCAGCCGTTATGTATTGACAGAGTTTGATCCGGAGGTATCCTTCGGGAGTCTGACCCGCGGTATCCGGGCGCTGTCCATGGCCGGGTTTCAGCCTGTGCTGGCCCACATGGAGCGCTATCAATGCCTGCGTCAGGAAGAGAATCTATCAGAGATTGCCAATGGGGGCTGCTTGTGCCAGATGAACTATTCCAGTCTGCAGGGCAGCCGTTTCCATTCAGATGTGCGCTGGTGCAGGAGGCAGGTGCTGGATGGCAATGTCCATCTACTTGGAACCGATATGCACAGGATGGATTTTCGGCCGCCGGATATTAAGGGTGCTGTGGAGTGGCTGGAAGGCCATGTGGAGGAGGAACTCCTGGATGCAATGATCTGGAAGAATGCAATGAATATGCTCCGGCAAAAGGAGACAGATTTTAAGGTCTGACGGATGCCGGGATTTTGAGACAAGGCGGCAGAAGATGGAGCCGCAATTCGCTATACAACAGAAGAAAGGATAATGAGGGATTTGTCTGAAAAGACATTCTATGATCTGCCCTCCCCATTTTGTCAGTGGTAATCGAAATGTTGCCTGAAGCAAAATGGGGGGGGCAGTTCGTGTTTTTAGATTACTGTTCGGAACCGGCATACGGGGAAGGGACAGACTTGCTTTTCAGATGGAGTTTCGGGAAAAAGGGTATGGGACAAAATCGCACAGTACAACAAGATGATGACGTGATTGATCTGCTGGAGATTCTTCTGGCATTGAAACGAAGGCTGTGGATCATCGTGCTGGCCGTACTGGCCGGAGGGTGTCTGGCAGGAGTATACAGCCAGTTCATATTGACTCCGCAGTACACATCCAGCGCCATGGTATTCGTTCTGTCGAAGGAGACGACGCTGACCTCGCTGGCGGACCTGCAGATCGGAAGCCAGCTCGCAAATGATTATCAGGTGATCATAAAAAGCCGTCCTGTACTTCAGGAAGTCATAGACCGCCTGGAGCTGGATATGAATTACCGGATGCTGAAAGGAAAACTGACGATCGTAAATGAACCGGATACCCGGATTCTGACCATATCCGCGACCGATGCAGATCCGCAGCTTGCCAAGCGGATCGTAGACCAGGTGGCATCCACATCTTCCGACTATATCGGTGAGATCATGGAGATGGTACCGCCGAAGCTGATCGAGGACGGCGAGGTATCCCTGGTGCCGGTCAGCCCGAATAAGAAAAAAAATACACTCATCGGGGCCATGGCGGGGGGAGTTCTGGTCTGCGGACTGATCACGCTGGGTGTGCTCCTCAATGACACGATCCAGTCGGAGGAGGATGTGGAAAAATATCTGGAGCTGAGTGTCCTGGCCTCTATACCTGAACAGGAAGACAGGCAGAAGGGAAATGGAAAACAATCCGGAAGGCACAGGAAAAGGCGTAAAAAGAAGCGGAAACCTGCAAAAACCGGGATGATGAAAAAAAGATAGAGACAGACGAAAAAGAGAGATTCATGAAGGGATAAAAGGAGACAGCCATGGCGATTGTGAGGCTTAGGAAAGAAAGGACAATGGAATATAATTACGAAGAGTCGATCAAGACGCTCCGCACCAACCTGCAGTTCTGCGGGAGAAATATACGGGTGATCATGTTCACCAGCGCGTTTCCAAATGAAGGGAAGAGCAGTATCTCCTTCGATCTTGCCCATTCCCTGGCACAGCTGGGCAAAAAAACAATCCTTGTGGATGCGGACATCCGGAAATCCGTCCTGCTCTCCCGGTATGAGGTAGAAGACGAGGTGGTGGGACTCTCCCAGTATCTAAGTGATCAATGCAGGCTGCAGGACGTGATCTACGCGACAGACGAGGAAAAGCTGAGCGTGATCTTTGCAGGACCGTATTCCCCTAATCCGGTGGAGCTTCTGGATGAAGATCTGTGCAAAAAGATGTTTGAGGTTTTAAAGTACAATTTTGATTATGTGGTCGTAGATACCCCGCCGATGGCGAACCTGATCGACGGAGCCATACTGGCAAAGTACTGCGACGGCAGTGTGATCGTGGTGGAAAGCGGGGCAGTCAGCTACCGGGTGGAGCAGAAGGTGAAGAGCCAGCTGGAAAAAGCAGGCTCCCGGATCCTGGGTGTGGTGCTGAATAAGGTAGACCTCCACAGCAGCAAATATTATGGGAGATATGGACGGTACGGCTATGGGAAATATGGCTATGGAAGATACGGCAGATATGGAGGCAATGGAGAAAATAAAGAGGATGGCGGTCTGAATTGAGAAGCGCAAAGAAAAGGAAGAGGCGGAGCAGGCGGTGGCTTCTGGCTGCCGCAGCGGCAGGGATCGCGGGGATATGTGTTTTTGGCGCTGTGACCCTTCGTTTATACAGACAGCGGAAGGCTACGGAGGCGATGATCGCGGCCAGGACCTATACGGAATCCGACGCGAGTGTCCGTTTCCATGGCGACATCATAG
>CATLCV010000043.1 GCA_949893755.1 uncultured Lachnospiraceae bacterium
CCACATCCTTGATGTAATCATCGGTCTTGACATATTCTTCGTATTCCTTCACCTTCTCGGAACGGGCATTCTGCTCCTCGATCTGTGCCTTAAGCTCCGCCTCCTGCTGCTTGTAGATCTTGTTCCGGGCATACAGGTTCACCGAATTAACGGCCAGCATCGCCGCCATAATTCCCAATACAGTATAAATGATCACGATACTTCTCTTGTGCTGCCGTAAAGCGGACGAACCCTTCCGGCCGTGCTTTCCGCCTGCAGGCATCTTTTTCTTCTGACTCATACGAATTCCCCTTGCTGCCGTGCGCATCCTATCATGCCGTACGGCAGATCTATCCGGCACACAGTCTAATTGCTCCCCTTGCCATCATCCTTATTTTATTCGCTTTTCTTCTTTTTTTCAAGTTTATTCTTCCACTTTGCGAAGGTTTTTTTCAACAAAATTTTACAAAAAAAGGCCAGAAAATTCCCAACCGCAAGTCCTAGTATGAAGAACCATCTGACACTCCCATAAGTTGTATGATACATCTGCCGGAACAGATAGGCGCTGATTCCGATCCAATAAAAAAAATCCTCCGTGCTGACCGCTGCCGCGGAATGCGGGACCAACTCTCTCAGCAGCAGCAGTATCTGATAGCAGGAAAATGCAACGATCCCCGACAGGCCCGCATATACAAATATCACGGCCTCTTTTCCAATTCCCAGCATCATGGTGCTGACCTACTTAAATAATTTTGAAAAAAAGCTGTCATTCTGGTGTCCCGCCTGGCTCACGCTGGAATAGGCAATACTGTCAATATTTCCCGACAGATCCACCTCACCCTTCTCCACGCTGAGCCGGTTCACATGCAGGTCCGTCCCCTTGACCATCAGCATTCCCTGTTCTGTCTCCAGCAGGATCTCATTCAGATCAAATGAAAGCACATCCAGCACTCCGGTCACCATACTTGTCTTCCGGTTATTTATAACCAGCTTATGTGCCTTTACAGGCTGCCGTTCCTCCATATCCGTTCCCCCTTCGTTATATATCTGTTCTACTCGCGGCTGATGAACTCTGCCGTGAATATTGCGCCGGCTACATATACTTTTATATATATGAAGGGTTGTTTCATATTATGCCTGTCTGCATGGATTTTTATTTGGCGATCTAATGCACGTCAGCCCATGCCCCTGAAAAAATCCAGTCGGAAAAAGCTACAGATATCTGAACAGATCCTTCGCCTCTTCTTTCTTTGTCGTGTCCTGGATATCCAGCACTTCCACCTTGACGGTTTTGGTGCCGAACTGGATCTCGATGACATCCCCCACCTTCACCTTCACAGAAGCCTTCGCCACATTGCCGTTCACGAGCACACGGCCGGCATCACAGGCTTCATTTGCCACGGTCCGCCTCTTGATCAGACGGGATACCTTTAAAAATTTATCTAACCTCATAAAAAACTCCTTTTCAATCTGCCAGTATGAATTTATTTTCTCTGCCTGGCACAGCCCGGGCCCGCAGGCAGCCCGCTCTTCTACGGCGCAAAAATGCCTGCATGATCAGATCATGCAGGCATGTACACATCCTGATTAATTCACAGCGTCCTTCAAAGCCTTGCCTGCTTTGAACTTCGGTGCCTTGCAGGCAGCAATCTTCATGGTATTGCCGGTCTGCGGGTTTCTTCCTTCTCTTGCTGCTCTGGAAGTCACCTCAAATGTACCAAATCCAACCAGCTGAACCTTCTCACCCTTCTTCAATTCTTCCGTTATAACTTCAACAAAAGCTTTTACGGCTTTTTCAGCGTCCTTCTTGGAAATCTCTGCATTTTCTGCGATTGCTGCTACTAATTCTGTTTTGTTCATGGATGTTTCCTCCTCTTTATTGTACTAGAACAACATTCATTCTAAGAATATATTAAGGCAAAAGCCCGCATACCCACAGCCGGCATGCCTGTGCTCATTGCCTACACGTATTGTTATACCTGTTTCTCCGTTCTTTGTCAAGGTATTTCCACGCATTTTATCATAAATCCCTTACTATTCACAGTCATTTCACTCATATGCGCAAAAACAGCCGGCAAAGCTGTCTGACAGCATACTTAAAGCATCTTATCGATCATCGCCAGGACTTCCTTGCCCATTGCCTCAGATTTTGCGTCTGCATCCTCCATGGAGGTTCCCTTTACGCCGTAGTAGAATTTTACCTTCGGCTCTGTACCGGAGGGCCTTACGCATACCCATGCGTCGTCGGTCAGGTCATAGTAGAGCACGTTGGAGGACGGCAGGCCGGTTCCTGTCACTTCGCCTGTCTCCATGTCCTTGATCGTATCCGCCTTGTAATCTCTTGCCTTGAGCACCTTGTAGCCCGCGATCTCTGCCGGCGGGTTCTTCCGCAGGGTCTCTAAGATCTCCTGGATCTTGGCAAGTCCTTCGATCCCCTTCAGGGTGATGGACTGGATATCATCCTTGTAATATCCGTAGCGGTCATACATTGCGATCATGGCATCCCACAGGTTCATGCCCTTGGTCTTGTAGTAAGCAGCCGCCTCGCAGAGGGCCATAGTCGCCACGATGGCATCCTTGTCCCTTGCGTGGGTTCCGATGAGGCATCCGTAGCTCTCCTCAAATCCGAACAGATACTCGCCCTTGCCGCTTGTCTCAAATCCAAGGATCTGCTGTCCGATGAACTTGAATCCGGTCAGGCATTCGATCAGGTCCACACCGTAATATTTTGCGATGGCATCCGCCATATTGGTTGTAACAATGGTCTTGATAAACTTTCCGTCCGCCGGAAGTCCGCCGTCCAGTTCCTTCTTCTGCCCGATCTCATAATCCGCCAGCAGACAGCCGGACATATTTCCGGTCAGGGTATGGTATTCGCCGTTGGAATCCTTTACACGAACACCGAGCCTGTCCGCGTCCGGATCGGTTGCCAGTACGATATCCGCGTCGATCTCCTTTGCCAGCTTCAGGCCCAGCTCAAATGCTTCCGCAGCCTCCGGATTGGGATAGGAAACGGTCGGAAATTCGCCGTCCGGCAGCTCCTGTTCCTTTACCACATAGACATTCTCAAAGCCCAGCTCCTTCAGGATACGGCGGGCCGGGATGTTGCCTGTGCCGTGGAGAGGCGTATAAACGATCTTCAGATCCTTTGCCGCAGCGTCGATCGCATCCTGGTGCTTCACCTGCTTTTTCAGCTCCGCGATATACGCGTCATCTATGTCCGCTCCGATGGACTCGTACAGTCCTGCTTCCTTTGCCGCGTCCAGTGACATGGTCTTCATGGTGGTATAATCCTCAACGGCCTTTACCTCATCCATGATCCCCTTATCGTGAGGCGGAGTGATCTGCGCGCCGTCCGCCCAGTATACCTTATATCCGTTGTACTCCGGCGGGTTGTGGCTTGCCGTAATATTGATTCCCGCGATGCAGGAAAGCTTACGAACCGCAAAAGAAAGCTCCGGGGTGGGGCGCAGGGACTCGAACACGTAAGCCTTGATCCCGTTGGCCGCCAGGCAGAGCGCCGCCTCATCCGCAAATTCAGGTGACATACGGCGGGAATCATACGCGATTGCAACCCCTTTGTCCGCGCTTCCGTTCTTTATGATATAATTTGCCAGTCCCTGTGTCGCCTTCCTGACCGTGTAAATGTTCATCCGGTTGGTTCCGGCTCCGATAATGCCGCGCAGCCCGGCAGTACCGAATTCCAGATCCATGTAAAAGCGCTCCTTGATCTCGTTGTCATCCTCCTTGATGCCTTCCAGCTCCGCCTTGGTCTCCGCATCAAAATATGGATTCGACAGCCATTCCTGGTATCTTTCTTTGTACTCCATCATAGTACCTCCTGAATTTAATCTATAATCACTGCCGTTCAGACCGCGCCCCATCTGTCCCCTTTCGATTCTCTCCCTGACAGACAGGCAATCCGGCCGGGCAGCCGCTTATTCGTTTATTATACATCAGCTCCCGGCAAAAAGGAAGTCATTTTACAGGGAGAAGGTAAAAATCTTCTGTATAAACCGGATTTTTTCTTCGGTCTGCAGGACAGCGGTCTGCAGCTTTTCTACGCTCTTCTCCGGGATCCAGGCTTTGTTGGAATGGTAATAGCTGTTGGCAGTCTTCCAGAACTTTTCCGGGTAGGCGGTTTTCAGCGCGATCACCTCCAGCTCCCCCGGGGAAAACGGCCGGATCTCCGCATAAGCCTCCAGCATGGCGCGGCCCAGAGATTCCTTCCACTTGTGCTTTTCCATGACCTTGCGCAGGAAATAATACAGATCCAGGACCTGCACATCCCTGTGGAAATGTTCAAAGTTGGTGGTGGCAGTGGACGCCCCTCCTGATCTGGCATTTCCCGGCAGCATGATGAGATTGTGGTAATTGTAGTCTCCGTGCACCAGAAGCCCCTCTTTCAGGCTCTTCCGGTACAGTTCTTCATAATCCGAATCCTCCAGCCTTCTGGTAACCCGCATGGCAAGCTGATACATGCTGTCAAAATATTTCAGAAACAGGTATTCAAATTCCCCTTTATTCACCTTGTTCCGGATATAGCTGCGCACCTTTTTCAATTCCCGGTTATGGCAGAGAAATTCCTCTTTGAGATGCCTTCCCGAAGGCGGTGACAGCTCCGGCCCATCCGGATCGGGAGGGATCTCCGCCGCGGAGACGGAAAAATGCTTCCAGCACATGATCTCGTGGAGACGCGCAAGGTTCCTGACTGCTTCCAACACATCTGCTTCCCGGCGCACATCGCACTCCCGTCCTGCGTACCATTTTTTCAGCATATACCGGGTCTGGCCGCGGAATGTGCTGACCAGCTCCTTCTCCCGGTTCCTGACCGGGGTGTCCACCTCCGGATACCCCTGCGACTCCAGATGGCGCAGCAGTATATACAATAAAAGGGCACGCCGGTCAGACACTGCCGCCTCCTTCAACACCATTGTTCCTTCTTTTGTCTCGCAAAAAAATGCACCCCTGATCTTGCGGGTGCTTATCACTTCGACGTCATATTGCTCCAAGACTTCCAGCTCGTACTCTCTCATGGCTGCCCCCTCATATTATAGGTTTCGTACCTGTTCAGTACTCCCGCGGATCCGGACGGTACCGCCTGGTCCTGCCGTACTGAACAGCTACACAGGATTCGCTGATCATCAGCTTTTCTATATCTATGAGAGAAACAGCCCGGGTATGCTAAAGTCCAAGCTTTTCTTTTACATATTCGCACAATATTTCTTTTTTGTTGCAGTCCGGGTCATCAATGACCCATTCCAGAAGCTCCTGGAGCATGCTGCCAAGCTTCTGCCCCGGCTCCATACCGATCGCCATCAGATCCTTCCCGGTCACGGCCAGGTCATGGAGCGTGACGCAGTGCTCCTGTACCAGCGCTTCCTGATACAGCTCCCGCATTTTGATGATATTTTCCACCTTTTCCCGCTTCTGATAGACGCTCTGCGCCTTCACATCCGCCAGCCGCACCGCCAGGTAATAGGGGAACAGTTCCACCCCGATCCGGTTCATGGCCCGCCGCACATTCTGGGGCGTGGCTTCTACCCGGTAATCGTGGTAGCAGACCAGCCGGGTCACCTTCTTGATCGTGTCATTGTCAAATTTGAGACGGCGCATCACCACATTGGCCAGCTCTTCGCTGACGATCGCATGCCCCTTGAAATGGTCCCGCCCGTTTTCGTCCGTCGTCTTCATGGCCGGCTTCCCCATGTCGTGGAAGAGCATGGTCAGGCGGAGGATCTTGTCTCTTTTCACATTCTTGATGGCCTGAACCGTGTGCTCCGCCACGTCATACTTATGGTGAGGAGTATTCTGAGCCACGCCTTCCATCTCATCCCACTCCGGCAGGATCACCCTCGTGATCCCCAGCCGGTATGCCTCCCGGATCTGCTCCGGATGGTTGGAGACCAGGATCTTCACCAGCTCCGCCCGGATCCGCTCGGCGCTGACATGCTGCAGGCTGGGCGCCAGCTCCCTGATGGCCGCCTCTGTGGATTTTTCGATGGAAAATCCAAGCTGCGCCGAAAAACGGACCGCCCGGAGGATCCGAAGGGCATCCTCCGAAAAACGCTCTTTTGCATCTCCCACGCACCGGATCAGGTGGTAGTTCAGGTCCTTCATTCCCCCGAATACGTCCACCAGACGCACATCATCATTATATGCCATGGCATTGATCGTAAAATCCCGGCGCTTCAGATCTTCTTCCAGATTGTTGGTAAACCGGACTTCCTTCGGATGGCGGTTATCCTCATACACACCGTCGATCCGGTATGTGGTCACTTCAAAGCTGTCCTTCCCCAGAAGCACGGTCACGGTCCCGTGCTCGATCCCGGTATCCACGGTCCTGCGGAACATCCGCTTGATATCCGCGGGCTTTGCCGAGGTGGTGATATCCCAGTCCTGGGGCTTCTTCGCCAGGATTGAATCCCGGACGCACCCGCCCACGGCATAGGCGTCATACCCATGCATCTGGAGATTCAGAATTATCATCAGTACTTTATTTGGCAATACAATCTTCACACGAACACATCCTTCTGTAACTCAGTCTGCCGCGGTCTCCCGGCATTTGCGCCTCCGGTCTACAATTGTTACAATCCTCGGCCTGACCAGCCGTGAATAGTAACCTATAATTCGCAGTTCTTCACGGTCCTCGGGAATGGCACCACGTCACGGATATTGGCCATGCCGGTGAGATACATCACGCAACGTTCAAAGCCAAGCCCGAAGCCCGCGTGGCGGGTGGAGCCGTATTTCCTCAGATCCAGATAGAACTGGTAGTCCTCTTCCTTTAAATTCAGTTCCTTCATTCTTGTCCGCAGCTTCTCATAGTCATCTTCCCTCTGGCTCCCGCCGATGATCTCTCCGATCCCGGGCACCAGGCAGTCCACGGCCGCAACGGTCTTTCCGTCCTCATTCAGCTTCATATAGAATGCCTTGATCTCTTTCGGATAATCCGTCACAAATACAGGGCGCTTGAATACCTGCTCGGTCAGATACCGCTCATGCTCTGTCTGCAGGTCGCAGCCCCAGGATACCTTATACTCAAACTTGCCGTTATTTTTGCTCAGAATATCAATGGCCTCTGTATAAGTCACCTTCGCGAAATCCGATTCCACTACATTTTTCAGACGTTCCAGGAGTCCCTTGTCCACAAAAGAATTGAAGAAATTCATCTCCTCCGGCGCCTGCTCCATCACGTAGGAGATCACATATTTCAGCATGGCCTCCGCCAGCTCCATATTGTCCTCCAGATCGGCAAAGGCGATCTCCGGCTCGATCATCCAGAACTCCGCCGCATGACGGGTGGTGTTGGAATTTTCCGCCCGGAAGGTGGGACCGAAGGTATAGATGCTCCGAAACGCCTGTGCGTAGGTCTCGCCGTTGAGCTGGCCGCTGACCGTCAGGCTGGTCTCCTTTCCGAAGAAATCCTGGGTATAATCCACGCTTCCGTCCGGGTTCTTCGGCAAATCCCCCATATCCAGCGTGGTCACCCGGAACATCTCGCCTGCGCCCTCGCAGTCGCTTCCGGTGATCAGCGGGGTATGCACATACACAAAGCCCCTCTCCTGGAAGAACTTGTGAATGGCGTAAGCCGCCAGGGACCGCACCCGGAATACGGCCTGAAATGTATTCGTCCTGGGCCGCAGGTGGGAAATGGTCCTGAGATATTCAAAGCTGTGGCGCTTCTTCTGCAGCGGATAATCCGGCGCGGAAGCCCCTTCCACCGTCACTTCCTCCGCCTGGATCTCGAAGGGCTGCTTCGCCTGGGGCGTGGCCACCAGGGTTCCTGTGACGATCACCGCCGCCCCTACGTTCTGTTTTGAAATCTCCTGGAAGTTGTCCATTTTATCATGATATACGATCTGCAGCGGTTCAAAATAAGAGCCGTCATTGACTACGATAAATCCGAATGTCTTGGAATCCCGGATGCTGCGGATCCAGCCTCCGACCGTTACCTGCTTGTCCAGATAAGCTTCTCTGTTTTTAAATAATTCCCGAATTGTCACTAATTCCATCTCAAAATACTCCTTTTTTATTGTAAGGCAGATTGGCCGCGCGTCTGCCGGCGCCTCTTTGGCAATTTCTTTCCGCTTTACAGTATATCCGTTTCCGCGGATAAAATCAACCTCATAATCCTGCCGTGTCCCAAAAAATTTGTTTCCATATTCTGGAAAATGGCTGCGGACAATTCCATTTCTGATCCGGAGCACTATAAGATTTAAAAAATGGATTGACAACTGCTTTTTTATCATCTATACTAAGCATGTAACATAGTTTGTTACTCAACTAACTAACTATATAAGCGAGGTGATCCTATTGAAGATAAATCCGGACCTGGATAAGCCGATTTTTATCCAAATCGCTGAACAGCTGGAGGACTCGATCTTTACAGGTGTCTTCCCGGAGGAAACGAAGATTCCATCCACGAATGAGATCTCTGCCCTGCTGAGCATCAACCCGCACACAGTCCTTAAGGGGATGAACCTGCTGGTGGATGGAGATATGATCTACAAAAGGAGGGGGCTTGGGATGTTTGTAAAGGAAGGGGCGGTGGAGCGGATCCGCCGGAAGCGCCAGAGCCAGTTTTACAGCCAGTACGTTGCTGTTCTGGTTCAGGAAGCATTAAAGCTGGAAATGCCGAAGGAAGAACTGATCGCACTGATAGAAAGGGGTTATATCGATGAAAGCAATTGAGATCAATCATATTAAGAAACGGTACGGCAATGTGACTGCCCTTGAAAATCTCTCTTTTTCGTTTGAGTACGGAAAAATCTACGGATTGTTGGGGCGAAACGGCGCCGGTAAGTCTACTTTGATCAATATCATCGCAAACCGTCTCTTTGCGGACGAGGGCGAGGTCCTGATCGACGGCCTGCCTGCGAAGGAGAATATGGCAGTACACGAAAAGCTGTTCTGCATGAGCGACCAGAACCTGTATGACAGCAATTTGAAAATCCGGGATATTTTCAAGTGGACCGGCCGGTTTTACGACCATTTTCAGATGGATCAGGCCTTTGAGATCGCAGAAATGTTTTCTCTGGATACCAAAAAGCGGTTTCCCGCCCTTTCCAATGGACAGCAGTCCATCCTTAAGCTGACGGTCGCCCTTGCCCTGGATGTTCCCTATGTGATCTTCGACGAGCCGGTGCTGGGACTGGACGCGAACCACAGGGAGCTGTTCTATCATCTGCTGCTGCGGGATTATGAAGAACGCCAGAGAACGATCATCCTGGCGACACACCTGATCGAAGAGGTCGCGAATATCATTGAGGAAGTGGTGCTGATCGACAAGGGCAGGCTTCTCCTCCAGGAGTCCGTGGAAACCCTTCTGGACAGGGGATATTGTGTATCCGGTTCCGAATGTGCGGTCCGTGATTTCTGCGCGGATAAGCATGTGATCGGGTACGATGAGCTGGGCGCCCTCAGGCTGGCTTATATCCTGGGCGCAAGAGAGGATCTGCCGAAAGACAGTCCACTGCAGATCTCTCATATGAATCTGCAGAAGCTGTTTGTGAAATTAACAGAGAAAGGCGGTAATTGATATGAAAAAATTACGTACATTGATCCGGTATGAATGCGAACTTTCCTGGAAGTATATCTGGGTTTTTTACCTTGCACTCGTGATTGTCGTTCCCGCTGTCTACGGCCTGATCTACCTTCTGACACGTAACACAGGGGGGATCAACTGCCTGGAAATGAATTCCATGATCCTTGTCGGGATCGTCGGCATCCTGCAGATGAACGAGGATTTCCGGATGCTGATGCAGAACGGCTTTACCAGGGCTTATATTTTTTCCGCCACTGTTGCCCAGTTTGCCTTTATATCCGGTCTGATGTCACTGATCGATACGGCTGCCGGAATGATTCTTCGAAGGCTCCTGTCCGGGTTATTCGATTATAATACCATCTTCGGAAGCTTATACGGATATGGGCATCCGGCCGTTTTGGGCTGGCTCTGGCTGTTCCTGGTCTATCTGCTGATCAGCAGCCTGGGGTTCTTCTTTGCCCTGGTCATAAACCGGGTGCCGAAAAAACTCTCCGTATTCGCAGGCACGATTCTTGCAGTCCTCCTTATGCTTGGAGTCCCCTTCCTGTTCGCAGCCGTATCCGCTCCCTGGGAAGCTGTCGGACACAGCATCCTGAGCTTTGCGGTAAGATGCTTCGGCTTCATGGACGACGGTACGGTACGGCCGGCCAATCCGATCATTCTTCTGTTCCTGTGTATCGGGATCCTGAGCGCCGGCTCCTATCTGATCATACGGCGTACAGAACTCATCGCCGTCAGAAAAAGCGCGCTTACTTTGAATTGATACCTTGGGTATACCTTATAAAACGGCCGCATGGCCATAACGGGATGCCCTTTGGGCAAAAAATATGGAACCGCTTCAAAATACTGCCCTGTCCGGCAGATTTTGAAGCGGTTCCTGAATCTGTAAGATGTATCCGTTATTTTTCTGAAGCTCCTAAATGAAAGCCTGGTCACGAGAATCGGATCTCACCGTTGGACAGCCTTGCGTTGCACATGGATGTCACCTGCTTCAGCCGGGCCTTGATATCACAGATGGTCAGCACCAGCCCCGGATACGCAATGTCGGCAACCAGCCTGCATCCGCCCAGGTTCTCGATCTCCTCCTGCTTTTTCGCCAGCTCTTCATCCATCTGCTCCAGCTTGATCCGGTTTACGGAAAGGTCAAACTGAAGGCGTTTCATACGTTCCACCTTATCCGGACTGTTGGGACGCTTTTCCAGCTTTTCCAGCTCGGCTTCGGCTTCTTCGATCACTGCCGCCAGCTCCTGCCGCTCATATTCCACACAGGGCTCGCCGCCCAGATAGATACGCGTCTGGCTTTCGGATTTTGAGCCCACAACCTTGGCGCTGACTTTTTTCGCCGCCCGGATCCGTCCGCCTACAATGATCCCTCTGCCGGACCGGACCTGGATCTCTCCGTCGCTGTATACTTCGCTGTTAACGATGCAGTCGGCCTGCAGGTTCTGCCTTGCGTGAACGATACTGTTTTCCAGATATTTCGCAAAAACACTGCCGTCCGCCCTGACAATGGAATCGGTATTCCCTACGATCCCCTTGGCTACGATCAGATCTCCGCCTGCCTCTACGGTGGCCGACTCTACAACGCCGTCTACCGTGATATTGCCTGCTGCCCGCACGCTGAAACCGCTGCACACTCTGCCGCGGATATGCACATCCCCCATATAGTTGATATTTCCCGTAGAATAATCTACGTTGTCGTCAATCTCCAGCACCGCCTTCACCTGAAATGTCTTTCCTACGTATTCCACATGGCCGGCCTGGGTTGCCAGCAGTCTGGTGCCGTCTTCGCTGATCTCCGTATTCTGCCCCTTGGTAAGAGGTGCTTCTTTGCCGTCCTTGGCCGGAACCTCCTGATCCAGTACCGTTCTGCCCGGTTCCCCCGGTGTCGGCAGGACTGCCTCACAGATCACGCCTCCCGCTTCTACGCTCTGGAAGAAATGGAGCGACGCATAATCCACCCGGTCGTGCTCATCTACTTCAAATTTCCGTTCCACGACCCGGTCAAAATGCTCGATGATCTGTCCGTCTTTTCCGTTGTGCGCCGGTTTTCCTTTTGCCAGGGCAAACAGGGAAAAATAGGGATTCCGTTCTTCCGGCAGACGCCTGAGCAGTTCTTCATCCACTCCGAACGCGATCCCGGTTTCGGCAAGCGCTTTGTCAAGCGTC
The DNA here is from genome assembly GCA_949893755.1 of uncultured Lachnospiraceae bacterium. Lineage (GTDB taxonomy): Bacteria > Bacillota > Clostridia > Lachnospirales > Lachnospiraceae > Schaedlerella. The sequence continues at coordinate 11,696 of CATLCV010000043.1, forward strand.
TCCCGGTCCAGGTCTTTTCCTTCTCCAATCGGCGGAAATACCATCAGCCAGGCAGAAAGCTTGTCGGCCGACAGGTGGATGACCGGCTGCGCGTCCATCTCGATCGGCGGTACCTGTGTCTCTTGCTGCGTATTCTGTTGTGCTGTTGCTGTCTTCTGCGTCTCGGACTGCGCATTCTGTCCTGCCGGTGTATCTTTCTTCGCTGCGGACTGTGCGCCCTGCTCTATTGATAAAGCCTTTTGCGCATCCGCCTTTTCCTGTGCCTTTGCTTCCCTGGCTTTCACCTCTTTGAGCCGGGAATTGGCAGCCAGTGTGAGCACCCTCTGCAGACGCCCCAGTTCCTTCCTCAGCTCAGACTGAGAAAAATCTTCACGGCCTTCCAGCCGCAGCCTGGGACTTGACAGGCCTTTTCCCCTCTGAACCCGCATCTCACATAATTTGTACAGTGCGTGCCCCTCGGGTAACTCCAGCTCTACTTCGGCGGCAGGGGGCGGAGGGGGCGGCGCTGCGGCTTGTTCCTCCTTAATCTTTTCCTTACTCTCCTGCAACAAATGGTCCGGAACCTGTTTGTCTCTGACCTGCTCTGATTTCGATCCGAAGAACCGAGACCAGATCTCTTTTTTGAAACCCATGCATTTCACCTCCTTCACATGGAGTTCACAGTGTATAGTTCTGTAATTTTATTATACACTGTAAAGGGCTGTACTAGCAAGCAATAAATATCCGATTCCAGGATATTCCTTTTTTTGCGGTCCGGAAATATGCCGGCAGTCCTTCGCTCTGCCGAAAAAAAGGGACTGCCTTATCCGGCAATCCCAACAGCAATAAGAACTTTACTGTTCCTGCCTGCGCACCACCGCGCACGCTATGATAAATCCAAGGAAGAGCACGGCCGCGATCATCCATCCGGTGAGCGCCGCAGCTCCCTGGCCCACGAATTTGTCATAATAGCCTTTCAGGTAGATCACGGTAATGATCAGCGGCAGGACATAGGACATATAGCCTTCCAGCCATCCCGGAAACCGAATCCCTTTTCCTGTATTGGCTTCTTCCAAAAAGTTCGCCCAGCCCCAGCCATTTTTCCGTGTACAGAAGAGCACATACCCCAGACTGCCCAGCGGAAGCAGGTTATTGGACACGATAAAATCCTCCAGATCCAGGATATTGGTTCCCGCGCCCAACGGCTCAAAGCCGGCCAGGACGTTGAAGCCCAGCACGCAGGGCATGCTCAGCACAATGATCAGGACCGCGCTCACCAGCACGCTTTTGTTCCTGGACCAGCCGAAAATATCGATATCAAAGGAAATGATATTTTCAAATACAGCCACAATGGTGGTGAATGCCGCAAAGGTCAGAAACAGGAAGAACAGCGCGCTCCAGATCTGCCCTCCCGGCATCTGGGCAAAGATATTGGGAATGGTGATGAAGATCAGGCTCGGTCCCGCTCCCGGCTCAATGCCGAAGGCGAAGCAGGACGGAATGATGATGAAGCCTGCCATCAGCGCCACAAAGGTATCCAGTGCAGTAATGCTGATCGCCTCTCCCGCAAGGCTCCGCTCTTTTCCGATATAGCTGCCGAAGATCATCATCGCGCCGATACCTATGGAAAGCGTAAAGAATGCCTGGCTCATGGCCCCGAAGATCACATTTCCGATGCCCATCTCCTTCATCTGGGCAAAATCCGGCACCAGGTAGAAACGGATTCCTTCCCCGGCCCCTTCCAGAAATACGGAGTGGACTGCCAGCACCAGCATGATGACCAGAAGCGCGCTCATCATCAGCTTGGAGACGCGCTCGATCCCCTTCTGGATCCCGAACTGGCAGACCGCAAAACCGATGACGCAGATCAGGGCCGTCCAGAACGCCATCACCGGCGCGTTGCCCAGCATGTCCGAAAAGCCGGCTGTCACCGTATCCGTAGACGCCCCGGCAAATTCTCCCGTGATGCTGCGGTAGCAGTAGTACATCATCCAGCCGCCGACCGTGGTGTAGAACATCATCAGCAGATAGCTTCCGATGATGCCCACCCATTTTGTGATATGCCAGCCTGTCCCCTGGGGCTCCAGACGTTCAAAGCCCGCCGCCACGCTGCGGCCGCTGCCTCTTCCGATGGCAAACTCACAGGTGAGCACCGGGATCCCCAATACCAATAAAAAGAGCAGGTAGATCAGGATAAACGCCGCTCCCCCAAATTCCCCGCACATGTACGGGAACTTCCATACATTTCCAATGCCGATGGCACATCCGGCAGATACCAGAATGAACCCCAGCCTGGAACCAAACTTTTCTCTCTTCACTTTGTTTTCCTCCTCAGTGTTTTGTTACTCATTTGAAAACATGCCTGCGCATCAGCGCAATTCATTTTAACATATGGAGGGGAAGTCAGCAACCAGAACATATCCCAATCTCACGCCACCTCATTGACACACGTAAAGATTACGTATATAATAAACTCATAAAATTCCAAAGGAGAACCCAGACTATGAAGGGAACGGAAATGGTAAAATTAATGAAGAAAGGAGCTGCTTTTTATGGCAAAATATATTTATCCTGCCGTATTTACGCCAGAAGAAAACGGTTATTTTATTAATTTTCCCGACTTTGATTCCTGTTACACTCAGGGAAATGATATTGCAGATGGTATTCGTATGGCCGAAGATGTGCTTTCTCTTATGCTGACACATTTCGAAGATAAGCGTCAGGAAATTCCTAAGCCGTCTGCCATTAACGATCTGAAAACGGAAAACGATGCTTTTGCAACATATATTTCATGCGATACGACTATATACCGCCGTCTTATGAATAATACAGCGGTAAAAAAGACACTTTCTATTCCGTCGTGGCTGAATGATTCCGCTGTTGCTGCCGGTTTAAATTTTTCACAGGTACTTCAGGATGCGTTAAAGCAGCAGCTGAATATTATATAAAAACTTTAAGCTGCAAGGGAGGTACTTGATATGGGGAATTATCTGGACAGCAGAGATTCTTTTACTGCATATTCCGAAGTTTATAAAAGTCCGTACTTCGTGGATAAATCCGCAATTCTGGAGAAGCTCATCCCCAGAATCGGGATATCGGAAAAATATGTTTGTATTACAAGGCCCCGGCGTTTTGGAAAATCAGTAACTGCAAGTATGGTGGCCGCCTTCTTTTCCAGAGGCTGTGACTCCCGGGAGATTTTCGACAATTTAAAAATTGCAGAGGCGCCGTTTTATACAGAACATGTGAACCGATATCCTGTCATTTCCATTTCATTTAACCGGCTTCCAAGGCGGTGCGGCAGTTTTGAGGATTATATCAGCCGCATTGAGCGGAAACTGACAGAAGATCTGGTCGAAAGCTATCCGCAGGCAAAGATTGACCCGGAGGATGCAGTCTGGGATATCCTGAAAGCCATTTACGATACAGATCCTGCCGCACGCTTTATATTCGTTTTGGATGAATGGGACTTTATTTTCCACAAAGATTTTATATCAGAAATAGACAAAAAATCTTATATAGATTTCCTGAGCAGTCTGCTGAAGGATCAGCCTTATGTTGATTTTGTATATATGACGGGCATTCTGCCCATTGCCAGCATCTGTACTGCGTACAGAACTCAGGAATCTGCCGATTCCTTCGTTGACCCATCGGGTGAAAGCCTGCAAGCAGTCTTTCCTGCGGATGGGTCATACTCTAGCGGCTCGGAGCTGAATATGTTTCTGGAATATACTATGGCTTCGGAAGAATTGTTCAGCAGTGATTTTGGTTTTACGGAGGCCGAAGTCTCCGGTCTTTACGATAAATACTTACAAAACCAGCCGAATCCAGAGGTAACGCTGGACGGCCTGAAAATATGGTATGACGGGTATTGTACAAAATCCGGGGAACGGGTTTATAATCCACGTTCTGTCGCCGCATCCTTAACGAACAACAACCTGGGGAATTACTGGACCAGTGCCGGTCCTTATGATGAGATTTATTATTATAATTTGTCACCATTTTTCGTCAGAAAAATGATGACCTGCTTGCGCATCAGCGCAATACCTATTATATCAACCATAACACGGCCGCCGTATGCGATGACCTTGCCCGGATGATATCCGGTACTCCGATTCCCGCGAAGGTGCGGGAGTATGCGGCCACCTCCATGAATCTGACGAATAAGGATGAAATATTTTCCGCAATGGTTGTATATGGATTCCTCAGTTATGAAAAGGGGTATGTGCAGATCCCGAATCGTGAATTGATGGAAAAATTTGACGATATGCTGCAAAAGGTGGAAGTACTGCGGAACGCAATATAAAATTAAAATAGGAGGGGCTTTATCTTGAAAAAATCTTTAATCAGCTTTGGAAAATGGGGTTTTGTATTCAGTGTCTATGCACTTTTTATGTTCATCATCGACGGATATTTCGGAATTGGTATAAAAGATCCGTGGAATAGGTTTAAAGATTGGCGAAATCGGATTTGAATGGCACTGGTGGAACTGCCAACCTAATTTGAAAATATGCAGACATAGCAACTTAGCTTATTGTTTTACAGCAATAATTCAGAAAGGCGGTGTTTATATGTCAACACTACAAGAGCAGGCTGTCCAAATGATCGGTGTGCTTTCAGATGATAATGTAAAGTTTCTAATTGATTTTATGCAAAAATTTATGATGCCCAAAAGCAACAGAATACAAACTGACGAAAGTCGAAGCTTTATGCAGGAAATGGAAATGATGCGCAAAAAGGCGCAGCCCTATTTTTCCGCAGATTTTAATCCCGATCAAGTATGGGAGGAGGCAATGGATGAAAAATACAGTCGCTTTGATTGATGCAAATGTAATTCTTGATTATATTGCTTCCAGAGAGCCCTACTATCAAGATGCATATAAAATAATGGAAATGTGTCATTCCCGAAAAATAGAGGGATATATGGCATTTCATTCTGTTTCCATCATCTGGTATACACTGCGCAAATTTATACCAGATCCTTCTGATCGAAGAAAATGGATGAAAAAAATTTTAGAGATAACCCGGGTAGCAGGGGCAAGCCATGAAGCGGTTCTAAAAGCAATCGATATGGAAAATTTTAAAGATTTAGAGGACTGTCTTCAAGACAGATGTGCAGAATCAGTTGATGCACAATATATTATCACAAATAATGTAAAAGATTTTAAGGAATCTACAGTCAGAGCAATTTCTGCAAAGGATTTTTGTACTTTGTTTGTAAAGTAAGTTTCATAGGCTCGCTGTTTCCTAAAATAGGAGGGGCTTTATTTGAATAAACAAACCTATAATTTGCTTGAAAACTTTATGCTCTGCTGTATGAAAGATGCGGCCCATGATAAAGAACATGTATATCGTGTGCTGTATCATGCATTAGAAATTGCGAAGACAGAAAGCCCTGTGAATTATGATATCTTGATTGCCGCCTGTCTGTTACATGATATTGGGAGAAAAGAACAATTTGAAAACCCTGCCCTGTGCCATGCCAGGGTAGGAAGTGAAAAAGCGTATCAATTTCTTTTGGCGCATGACTTTGATGTTTCCTTTGCGGAACAGGTAAAGCAATGCATTCAGACGCATAGATATAGACAGGATAATCCGCCAAAGAGTTTGGAGGCAAAGATTTTATTTGATGCAGATAAACTGGATGTGGCAGGCGCCGTAGGAATTGCAAGGACATTGATTTATAAGGGGATTGTTGCGGAGCCATTATATTCCTTGCTGCCGGACGGTTCCGTTTCGACCGGGGAACATGATATCGCGCCTTCTTTTTTTCAAGAATATAAGTATAAATTAGAGAATTTGTATTCCTGTTTTTATACGGAAAAAGCGGCAGCAATCGCCAAAGATCGGCAATCTATCGCTGCCGCGTTTTATAACAGTCTTTATCAGGAGGTAAATTCGGCATATCAGAATGGAAGGGAGGAATTGGAGCATTTGTTGGTTATAAAAGGGGGGCTTTCATCATGAAGCATCTTCTATGATTGACAGATTATAATGTGTTTTGGAGATTTTGTCAGCTATTTGTATAAAATGCCAGTAGATATTTGGCAGAAAATGAGTATAATATAAAAATGTCCGTAAAAATTTTAGCGAAGCTGACATACGTACAGCTCCGCTAAAATTTTATTTTATAGCCAGTAATTAGTGTGAATTATACTAGAATTCTCCTGTTTTTGGAGATGTTTTTTCCGAAGAATGAATCCGCACCGTAGTTCCTGGTTGTTCTGCAGCCCCTGGCTGCGTTATGATTTCCTGTTTTTCCGCAGAACCTGATTTCTTTGCCGAAGAGCTGCTTCCGCTTCCGCCTGGCTTTGCGGTATCTGCCGGAACTGCCAGCGCCGGTTTCTGATCGGACATCACTTTAATCACTGCAACCGGTGAAAAACTGTTCAATTCAAAATACATCTGTCCGGTCTTATCATCCTTCCGGCATTCAATAATCTCCCATCTTTGCACCTCTCCATTTACATCGGTAATTCCATGAAGCGCATAATAATATATCTCCTCGCTCTCATCCTCCACGGCGAAATACATCCTTACCGTTCCGGTTCCATCGTCCGTACGGTCAAATTCTCCTTTATAGACCAGTTCAATATTCGAATTTTCATTTTTCGGATAATGATATTGGTCATCGAAAATTGCTTCAAAATTATCATTTATAAGCTGCTCTATATCTGACTTGAGCTCACTCACATGAACTCCTGTCTCTACTTCATTTCCATTTGCGTCTTTCACAGTGGCCCTTTTCATATCCGCCTTATTATCCTGATCCCTTTTCACACCGGGATTCACAGTCAGAGAACCTTCTTTCCCTGCGGCTACAACCTTTCCGTCACTGCTCACCGCCGTGAGAATGAGAAAATTTCCAGCTCTTTTTACATGGAAACGGATTTTACCATCCGGATCGATCTCACCTTCTAAAACCTCAAATGTTCCTGAACCGTCCTGTGTCTCACGCATGATATATACAGTATCGCCTGCTCTTACACCATCCGCCTCTACCGAAAAAACCGCTGTTCCCGAGTCATCTCCATTCAAAACAAAATTACCTGCGTAAATGGGTTTCATATCGATATCATTACTTATCTGATATCCGTTTTTCACAAAAATCTCCGCTATCTTTCCTTCATCTGAGAATATCTTTTTTGCCTCAAATGAAAGATCCTTTATTACTAAGTCCAGATGTTTTTCCCCTATTTCATCTCTGACTCCATCAAATATCACGTGTGACAGGTTAGAATCCCAAATATCAATACCTGTATCAAAACCTGGTCTGGATGGTGCCAAATAAGAGGGGCTATCATATGAAACATCTGAGTTCACTTTTCCAGCCGACACCGTCATCCCCATTCCCATACACAATACGGCTGTTGACAGGGCAATAAGCCTTTTTACATATTTCATTTTTCCTTATTCCTCCTAATATAAGTCTATGATCAGCATCGCAATACAGCGCAGTTTTAGCATGTTTTCTGTTTTTTCCACATGCAGATCAGAATCCCCAGAGACAGGATACTGACCAGAACCAGAGGAACTGCTTCTGTTTCATCGCCTGTCTGTACGCTTTTGTTCTGAGCTCCGCTCTGACTGTTGGATGATGCCTGGGTCTGTCCGGTGGTTTCAGTCTGGCTCTTTGCCGCATCCTGCTCATTTGCGGCCGGGTTACCTGACGGATTCTCAGTGTCGGTTCCCGGACGGCCCTGACTGCCGTTTCCGGACGGATTCTGATTACCGCTTCCGGGCTGGCCGCCGTCTCCGGTCTGATTCTTATCCCCTCCAGGCTGAGTACCGCCTGGTTTCCGGACGGGAGCGAGTTCATCCGGCACATTTGCCTGGGACATCTTTTGATCGGACATTACGATCATATAATCCGAAGCATGGCTGAAGGTCAGGCTTACATTTCCGCCCGGAGCGATCTCTCCGGCATCGATGAATACCAGCTTCCCGTCACTGTCGTGGTAATACAGATTGCCGAACTTCCCGGCATGTTCATTTCCTACGTTCACGGTCAGGGTCGCTTTGAATCCGAAGTCTCCCTGGTGAACCAGGGAAAGCTGCTGCACCGGATAATCCCCTGCGAGAGCCTGTATGGTCTTGCCGGGAATGTTGTCGGTATCCATGGTTACCTTCAGGTCAATGCTCTTCAGATCCGTTGCCGCGATATCCGTGCCGTTGACTGTCCAGGAATAACCGCCCATGTTCAGTACGATCTCATTGTTTTTGCCTTTTGCGGCTTCCAAGATCTCTTTGGGGATGACGGTTGCGCCTGCCATGTCGATCTGAATTGGGATGCCGGGTTCTGTTTTTTCGATCAGGCCTGCTATCTGGCTGATCTTCTTGTCGGGAAGCCGGCCCTCCTGCTGTTCTTCTCCCCCTTCTGGTTGTTTTGTGCTTTCGTCCTGTCCTCCCACATCTGTTCCCCCTGGCGTGGTTGTACCTGGTTGATCTACTATTTCCGGTGGTAATGGGTTATGAGGACTTCTGTCATAAACAGCTTCCATGTTGATTTGTTGTCCATTTTTTGCTACTTCTGGTATTTCTGCACCAACTGGAATGATATTCCATGATTGGAAAGCTGCCCCTTTACAGGTTTCCGGCACTTCCCAGCTTTCCAGTTCTTTCATCACGTCATCAAAAGCCGTTCCATCATCCACAAATAATGCTCTCGAACTATTCGTCCACATTCCATTTTTATCATAGTACCATTGCACAATCGGCAGCATTGTTTTCCCTTTAAACTTCGCCGTACAGATCGCATCATTCAGGTGATCCGACTCATCCGTTACTGTGCTCTCTGTCCAGTCACTTCTGAAACTACGAATATCATACTCCCATTTTTCAAATTCATATTCCTTTAAGATATTTTCTGGTTTGTAATTCAGAAGTTCTTGAATCATCTCCTTATATTGAACTCCTTTGTTGTAAATAACAGGAAGATTTTTCGTAGAAACTCCACTGCTAATATCAGGATATGTATAAATTGCATTCAATACATTTGAATCACCATACATTGCATTGGCCATCACAAAAGCTGTATAGCTTTTCGGTATTTGGTCATCATCCTTATAGTATTTATCTACATTGCGCCCATTTAATGACTCCAGTTTCCATCCCTCAAATGACATTCCGCTAAAAGTACTTTGGGGCGCCGATTTCCCCAATTCTTTTTTCAATTCAGCAAATGTTGCGTTATGCGGAACAATAATATTACGAAATTCATAGGTTACTGCCTCATCTTCTGCCAAAAATTTGCATTGCACCTGTATGTTTCTCTTATCGTACTCTGCATATGCCCTTATATATCCCGAATTCATGCACTGAGTAGCACTTGTAATTTCATTTCCTTCTGAATCAATCCAGCCAATCCGCGTGAAACCGGGATACTTAGACTCTGCCTCTGGAAATGTTATGCCTGCCTCCTGCAGAGTCTGGCGGCGTTCAACTCCTTCTTTATGGATCTGTTCTATGATTCTCCAATTTCCAAACTGATCTAATGCCAAAAAATCAATGTAAAGGTCATAAGCTGGTGTCACATGAGTACTTCCATTTACAACATTTATGTAATAAGGAAATTTTGCATCACGTGTATAGCAAACGTCATCAGCTAAATTACCTGCTGTATCCCGGACAAAAATATCTGATAGATACCATTCACAAGGATACGTTTCATCTGAAACAGAAAATTCACCCTCAAAAGCCCCTGTTTTTTCATCATAACAGAGTTCTATTGTGTTCATATTATCCAAAAAATCTGCAGTCGCACTAAAAACCACCCTGCAGTTTTCCTGTAGCCCCACATTATCTGTTGCACGTACTGTAATGTGTGTACTCTCTCCGGCATAAAGCAATTCCCCATTTTTTTCCAGTCTTACATCCGTGATTACAGGCGCCTCCGTGTCCTCCTTCTCTTGATTCGAAAACATGTAATAATAGTTTTCTATATCTAAGTTATTTACCTGTAATCCTATCATTTCCGAATCTCTTTCTATATATAGACCGCTTAAATCCCATCTTCCTTCTTGCCTGGCCCACACATAGTCCTCCTCGATACGATATCCATCACAGACAAAAACCTTGTCTGATGTTTCTGAACGCTGTAAAGGAATACTGAAACTCCCCCCTTTTGAGTCAAATGCATGATATTGGAAATTAGCCAAAAGGCAATCCCCTTCAAGAAATTCTTCTGTCTCTAATGTCAATTCCAGCAATGTTTCTTCATTTACCTTCTGTCCGTTTTGTTTAAATACAAATTTTTTTATATTTATTCCTACTTCTTCCTGCCTCTGACATTCAAGATTTGCCCTAAATGTATAACTCCCATTTTCAGGATCCACAGTCGGCCAGTTTGTGTAATTTCTATATTGATCTACAACAGTAATAGTATCAATAGTCAAAACATTACCGTATACATTTTGAAGTGTATACTCACAGACATAGCATTCCTCTTCTTCACTATAAACCCCTTCCATAATAAAAGAATCTGAATTTTCAATAGAACCATTTACATAAACCTGCTCAATCTCACTGTCTGCATCATACGCATGCACCTTTAGAATAATAGTATCTCCTTCTTTTAATGTCCGCCCCTGCTGCAGGAACTCTACCTTTTCAATGACAGGCTTTGTGACGTCATACTGTATATTCGTTTGTTCCTGCATGTTTTCGCTTTTTTGCTTTTCTTCCGGTGTACTGCCCTCCGCACGGCTGAAAATGGGCTGGGACATCGTAATGACCAGTGTCGACAGTATGGCAAAACACAGTGATTTTTTTATAAGTTTCTTACAATTTTTCATTTCTCTCCTCCATAGGTTTTTATATGTTTCATTTTATATTCATATTTTAGATGTCAAACCGATCAAAACATCACAGAAATAGTGATCAAAAACATTAGTATAGCCAAAACAATATCTGATACCCAAAATATCCTGGCTCTCCCCACATCATATCGCGCCGCATACTATGAACAAATTCCTCTGTTTTTCTATTTGTCTCTTTCTGAGAATGACTTTTCAATCTTGTTCCGCATTCCACACAGAACAGTGTCTCTTGTTCATTCACAGCCCCACAGTTTTTACATGTTTTTCCATAAGTTACTGGCGCAGATGCATCCGCCTCCAGATTCACATTCCGTAAACTGGTGCCGCATCTGATACAAAAATTTACTTCCCTGCCATTTCCAAATCCGCATTGCGGGCAGATCCTCTCCATGGTCATCTCCTGAATCTCATCCTGTATTTGTCTGTTCTCGAGTCTCAGCCGATTGATCTCCTGAAACAGCTCATCATATTCTCCGCATTCTTTCCCTTGATTTTCAAAACAAATCCCCCCACCTGATAGATTAATTTTTTTAATCATACGCTCATTCGCTTTCATCTGGTTATTTAATTTCACGCTTTCCGTGGCATTCTTTGCTTTCTTTGCCACATCTTGCCCCGCCGTTGAAAACGAATCCATCATTCTCCCAAAAAATTCCATTTTTTCCTCCATTTTTTTCTTTATCTTGAAAATTTCTCGATTTAAAATGTTTCCTTTCTGAATCATCTTCAAAATGATGTAAAAAATTTTATATCTTGGTATCTTTCTATTCATCTTTCGACATTATAACTCTATGTTGATACATCTGTCAATCTATAACTCAATTTAGAATCTAATATTTATGTTTCATTCTGCTTATACTGAAATCATCACATTGCTGTTTCTATCGTACCGCACACCATACTGTAAGACATCGGATCTGCAAAACAGCGGTTAAAATCATGACCGAAAAGAGGGATATCTATGATTGAGGATCAGATCATTGAACGCATACAAGAACTATGTACACGGAAGCACATCAGCCTATACCGGCTGGCGAAAAATGCCGAGCTTCCCTATTCCAGCCTGAACAATATCCTGCACAGGCGTACCTGCCCTACCGTCACTACACTGGAAAGACTGTGCAAGGGGCTGAATGTATCTCTGTCTGAGTTTTTTGATTTTGAGATCTATCCGATCAGAAATGAGGAGCTTACAGCGGATGAGGAAGAGCTTCTTAATAAATATAAAAACCTGTCCGCCCGGAAGCGTGAGCTTCTTCATGCATATATCGACGGACTCAGCCAAAAATAAGAGCGGAGCTGAGTGTACATTGACCGATTTATTTTTTCGTGATAGAATAAAAGCAGAAAAAAGAGTTCAGGAAGGCGGGATTTATATGTCAGGACTGCAAGAACAGGCTGTTCAAATGATCGGTGTGCTTTCAGATGATAATGTAAAGTTTCTGATTGATTTCATGCAAAGATTTATGATACCTAAAAGCAACAGGATACAAGCCGGGCAAACAGAAGAAACTCTAAACTTTATGGAAGAAATGGAAACAATGCGTAAAAGGGCGCAGCCCTATTTTTCAGCTGATTTCACTTCAAATAAAGCATGGGAGGAGGCAATGGATGCAAAATACAGTCGCTTTGATTGATGCAAATGTAATTCTTGATTATATCACTTCCAGAGAGCCTTACTATCGCGCCGCATATAAAGTAATGGAAATGTGTTATTCAGGAGAAATAGAAGGATATATGGCATTTCATTCTGTTTCAATCATTTGGTATACACTACGAAAATTTATACCAGATCCTACAGAACGAAGAAAATGGATGAAAAAAATTTTAGAGATAATCCGGGTAACAGGCGCAAGTCATGAAGCTGTTTTAGAAGCAATTGACATGGATAATTTTAAAGACTTGGAAGACTGTCTTCAAGACAGATGTGCAGAAGCAGTAAATGCACAGTATATTATCACGAATAACGTAAAAGATTTTAAGGAATCTACAATCAGAGCCATTTCTGCAAATGATTACTGTAATTTGCACACAAAATAATCCCCGCCTGTGCATTTACAATCCAACAGCTCACCTGCATGCATTGACAGCAATACAGGTGAGCTGTATTTTTAATGCCGTGCTTTTCACAGCACTTTATTATTTCTGTGCTTCGATCAGCTTATTCAGCCCTTCCACTACTTCTTCCTTGGAGCACAATCCAAAGGAGACCACATTCCGGATCGGCATGGACGCGACCATGGCGGTATTCATTTCATCCGTGATCGCTTCGTTTGCCTCCTCCGTGGAACCGCCGAAGAAAGCTGTCATCTTATCTGCAAGGGATTGCCCGTACTCTCTGGTCCGTTCATCCGAGAACAGCTCGCCCAGCGTCGTGTTCAGGTGGAGCTTTAAGGGCGGTTTCACGGTGGAGTTCATCTGCACCGTTTTGGCCAGACGGATATCCCGAGAGGACGCGCCGATCAGAATATCATATGCTCCGCTGGCCGCATACCAGTCCTTCATATCGGTGTTATACCATGCAAAGCTTCTGTGATCCAGCGTCATTGTCACGGTCTTTGTCTCGCCCGGCTCCAGGGAAACCTTTTCGTAGCCCTTCAATTCCTTGTCCGGTCTGCGGCAGGCACCGATGCGGTCGCGGACGTAGAGCTGCACGATCTCTTTGCCGGCAACGCTTCCGGTATTGGTAATGTCCACGCTGACCGCCAGAGTGTCCTTGTCCGTCAGCACTTCCTTGTCCAATTTCAGATTGCTGTACGCAAATGTAGTATAGGACAGCCCGTAGCCAAAGGGGAACGCCACCGGCATTTCCTTGGTATCATAATAGCGGTATCCCACAAACACGCCTTCATGGTAAATGGTTTTCTCTCCCTCTCCGAAATTCAGATAGGACGGATTATCAGAGAGCTTGTATGGAATGGTTTCGGCAAGCTTTCCGGAGGGATTGACCTTTCCATATAACAGGTTGACCTCGGCCTCGCCCACGGCCTGGCCGCCCAGGTACGCTTCCAGCAGTCCCTTCACGCCGACAAGCCAGGGCATTTCCACCGGGGAGCCGTTGTGCAGGACAACGATGGTGTTGGGCTGTACCTTTACGATCTCCGCGATCAGCCGGTTCTGGCATTCCGGAAGCCTCATGTGGGACCGGTCATAGCCTTCCGATTCAAAGCTGTCCGGCAACCCGGCGAAGATCACCGCCTTGTCCGCGTTTTTCGCCGCTTCCACAGCCTCTGCCGCCAGCGCCTCGTCATAGACATCCCGGTCCGCCGCAAATCCCTCTGCATAGGTTATGTTTCCGGAAATGCCTTCCATCCGGGAAACGGCATCCATGGCGCTGCTGACACGGAAGCTGTTGATATGGGAGCTTCCGCCGCCCTGGAAACGCGGTTTTTTCGCAAATCCGCCGATAAACGCCGCTTTTTCGTCTGCTTTGAGCGGAAGTACGTCTTCATTTTTCAGAAGGACCATGGACTGCTCCGCGGTATGACGCGCAAAATCGTGATCCTCCTCCATGGTAAAGGGCTGCTCCTTCTTGTTGTCCAGCCACTGGAAGGAAATGCGCAGGATCCGCTCTACGGCACGGTCCAGCACGGCCTCATCCAGTGTACCGTCCTGTACTGCTTTCACGATCTCCTGGTCATTCACACCTCCGGAAGAAGGCATTTCCAGCTCCAGGCCGGCTTTCAGGGCGGGCACACGCTCATTGACCGCGCCCCAGTCAGACATCACATACCCTTCAAAGCCCCACTCATCCCGGAGAACGTCCGTGAGCAGCCATGGATTTTCCGAAGCGTAGGTGCCGTTGATCCGGTTATAGGAGCACATCACGGTGTACGGCTGGGATTTCTTGACCGCCGTCTCAAACGCCGGGAAATAGATCTCCCGCAGGGTTCTTTCGTCTGCTTCCGAAGAGTTGCTCATCCGGTTAAATTCCTGGTTATTCGCAGCAAAATGCTTGATGGACGTGCCCACATGCTGGGACTGCACGCCGTCAATAAAGGCCGCGGCGGTCTCGCCTGCCAGATAGGGGTCCTCGGAATAATATTCGAAATTCCGGCCGCACAGCGGAGAACGCTTGATGTTCACGGCAGGTCCCAGGACCACCGATACGTCTGTGGCCTGGGCTTCCCTTCCGATGGTCTCACCCAGCTTTGTCATCAGCTCCCGGTCAAAGGAGCAGGCGGACAGGCAGGCCGGCGGAAAGCAGACCGCCTTGATGCTGTCGTTGATACCCAGATGGTCGCCCTTATCATCCTGCTTGCGCAGTCCGTGAGGGCCGTCGCTGACCATAACGCTGGGAATCCCCAGCCGGTCCACATTTTTGAGATGCCAGAAGTCAAGGCCGGAGCACATGCCGGCTTTCTCCTCCAGAGTCATTTGAGAAATCAGTTCTTTGAGATTGCGTTCCATAAAATGTACACTCCTTTTTCATAATAATTTCTTTGCGGCAGGCGATTTTAAATGACGGCCTGTAACCCTTTGTAAAAAAAGAATAGCATGACTGAAAAGAAAAATATAGCAATATCTTGTGAATTATAGTAAAATCTTGTTATCATATACATGACAGCAAAAATTGAATGACCGAATGCCCTGCAGAGGGACGCAAGACACTGCAAAATCATAAGGAACTGTGAAAAATAACTTTTACAGTTCCTGAGCGGAGGTGCTCTATGAAAAAGGACGCAAGCATTGAGATCACACGGGAACACGGTCTGTTTCAGCGGCGTGAGGAAGCGCAGCCACACATGTCCTATGCACATGAAAAGATCCGGCACCGGGTCATCACGGAGGGGCGCATTGAGGAAGTCGAGGATGCGCTGCAGATCCCGCCGGACGGAACGGAAGGAATCCTTTCGGACAATGAAATGCGCCATCAGAAAAATATGCTGATCGCGGCGATCACCATGTTTACCCGGGCGGCGATCGACGGCGGACTGCCGGAAGAGCTTGCATATGCCATGAGCGACAGCTATATACAGAATGGGGAAAAGTGCGCCTGCACCCGGGAGGTGCACCAGCTTTATATGCGTGCCTTTCGGGAATTTACCCATGCGGTGGCAGAAAAGGGAAAACGGCATTACAGCGCAAAAATGGAAGCCGTGATGCATTACGTCCATATACATCTGCACGAAACGATCACATTGGAAAAGGCAGCGGAGGCAGTGGGGCTGAGCGCCTGCCATCTGTCACGGGTATTCCGGCAGGAGACAGGCATGTCGCTGGTAGACTATGTACAAAAAGAACGGGTAGAGGCAGCACGGCATATGCTGATCTATTCGGATTTTACGTTGGCCGTCATCAGCGAATATCTGAACTTCTCTACCCAGAGTTATTTTATCAAGATTTTTAAGAAGCATACCGGAATGACTCCGGCGCAGTATCGAAGATATTATCGGGAGGAGGAAAGTTGGTGAGAAAGGCTGGTCAGGCTGTAAATTTCGGCCTGACAGGATGCCGGATCACTGTCCGCAGTTTTTCCTCCGCCGCCCTCCGGGGATCGCTGAGATAGATCTCATGGTGGAATCTTGACTCCGACAGATCCAGTCCGTATCCATTTTCCGCCGCATATTCATCCATCCTCCGGATCGTCTCCGGCTCATGGTCATAGCTGCCGATATGCATGCACTGGACGCATACCCCGTCTCCGTAGGTAAAAAACTCTGCTTTCGAAAAATCCGTTTTCTTTTTCGCGGACGCTTCCTCCACGGCCCAGTCAAAATCTTGTTTTTTCACGAAATCCGGAAGCCGTATCATGGAAATCCATTGAAAATCTTCTTTGCGGGAATAGTCGATCCCGTCCGTGCCCTCCTGCCACCAGAGCCCTTCCAGCGGCGGCACTACATAGGAAAAGTATCCGTCGATCTGATGCGTCCCCTTATAACTCATTTTAATGGTAAACGCGATCCCATACAGCAGATTCATTGCGGCCTTATACTCCCCGTCCGGTTCATTGGGATTGCCCCTGCCCCGTACCGCCACATAGTTCATCTCCGGAATCTCAATGATCCCCGGCTTTTTGGGCGGAAGGTAAAATTCCTTATATTCTTTTTTGTAATCAAACGGCATAGATCTTCCTCTCCTTTCGTTCTCTGTTATACAAAACGGCAGATTGATCTGGCGCTCCGTACATCATTCAGATATTCGCTCACGCTTTCGTTTTTTTCTTCTTCGGCTTCGGCATGGGCAGCTCCCTGCATGTCTCTGTTACAAATTCTGCCAGAAATCCTTTGTCGTCCAGTTCTTCGATCAGGAAATGCGGCTTTGCCCCTTCATAAGGCGAACCGGTTTCCATCTCCGGCGCCAGGCGTTTCCCCGCCTCTGTCATTTTCACAAAAAACTGGTCGTCGCAGATACAGCCAAAAAATTTCCCATCACAATATAATCCATATTCCCCAAACATTTTCCGATAACTGATCGTCCCTGCATCGGAAAGCTGGTCCGCCGCATATTGTACAAATTCCAGACTGCTTGCCATTGTTCATCATCCTTTCTTAATATCATGCATATTATTGCGCATATCGTTTCCGCATAGCTTCGATCAGCTCCCGCAGTTTCTCCCGAATATTCTCCGGTTCCAGCAATTCCGCCCGGTCACCGAAGGTCAGTAGCCAGCTGATCAGATTGTCCTGATCCGTGTAATCCGCATGGAACAGCAGTTTTCCGTCCTCCTGCTCTTCGAAGCAGTCCAGACCGAATTCCTCCACCAGCCGCCATTTGCACTCCGGCTCAAAGACCGCTTTTACCCGGATGCCGCCCGGAAAGATCCGTTCATTTTTCAGATCCGGCAGAGGCACCTTCCGCGGCTCAAAGCCTGCTCCGGACAGTCTCAGCTCCGCCATGCGGTTCAGCTTGAACAGCCGGAAATCCCGGCACGAGGTACACCATCCCCAGACGTACCAGCTGGACCAGCGGAAGATCAGATAATAACTTTCGATTCGCCTTTTCCCCTCTTTCTTCGGCGAAAAATAGAGAAATTCCAGTTCCTGCCTGCCGTCGATGGCCGCCCGGATGATCTCGATCTTTGGCGCCAGATCCGCCTTGTACCAGGAAGACAGGTCGATCAGGACAGACTGGTTTCCCGCCATAAAATCCGACCCGCCCGCGGAAAGCTTTTCCATCAAAAGGCCGTACTGGTTCGTACCGCTGATACTGTCCAGGCTTCGGAGCCCGGCCAGGATGTCCTGCATTTCCCGGGTCGTAAAGACGGTCCGGTCCACTTTATAATTTTCCATAATGGAAATCCCGCCGCCGGCTCCCGGCATGGTCACGATCGGGATCCCGGCCCTGCACAGATCTTCAATGTCCCGGTTGATCGTCCTTCTGGACACCTCGAACCGCTCCGCAAGGCAGGGGGCGGTCACCATGTCCTGCTGCAGCAGGACAGATAAAATTCCAATCAGTCGGTCAATCTTCATATGCGCTCCTTTAAAAAATGATATCATTTGTCACCAATTTCCGGTAGAAAATTGATGACCTG
>CATLCV010000044.1 GCA_949893755.1 uncultured Lachnospiraceae bacterium
GATGGTGAAGGGTGCGGTTGAGGCTGTGAAGAAGCGGAAGGATATCAAGATCCTGCTGACCGGCCGGGAAGAGGTCTTGAAGCAGGAATTATCCGCATACACATACCCGCAGGAGCAGATCGAGATCGTCCATGCAGAAGAAGTGATCGAGACGGCAGAACCGCCGGTAGCGGCAATCCGCACGAAGAAGGATTCCTCCCTCGTGACGGCATTGAAGCTGGTCAAGCGCGGGGAGGCGGATGCATTTGTATCTGCGGGCAATTCCGGCGCGGTGCTGGCAGGAGGCCAGATTCTGGTGGGAAAGATCAAGGGAGTGGAACGCGCGCCGCTTGCGCCGCTCATTCCTACGGCGAAGGGAGTGGCGCTGCTCATCGACTGCGGGGCCAACGTGGACGCAAGGCCCTCCCATCTGGTACAGTTTGCGCAGATGGGGTCCATTTACATGGAGCATATCGTGGGCAAAAAGAATCCCAGGGTAGGGATCGTGAATATCGGTGCGGAGGAGGAAAAAGGCAACGCACTGGTCAAAGAGACCTTCCCGCTCCTGAAAGCATGCAAAGACATCAACTTCGTGGGAAGCGTGGAGGCGAGAGAGATCCCTGCGGGCGAGGTGGATGTTGTGGTATGCGAGGCATTTGTAGGGAATGTGATCTTAAAGCTCTACGAAGGCGTGGGCGGCACGCTGATCCATAAGATCAAAGCCAGCATGATGACATCCCTGCGTTCCAAGATCGGCGCGCTCCTGGTGAAGCCGGCATTGAAGGCCACCCTGAAGGATTTTGACGCCAGCCAGTACGGCGGGGCGCCTCTTCTGGGACTGAAGGGCCTGGTAGTAAAGACTCATGGAAATTCCACTTCCAAAGAGGTATGTACATCTATTATTCAATGCGTGTCCTTTAAGGAACAGCAGATCAACGAGAAGATTCAGGAGGCCATCGGCAGCCATAAGGATGCGAAGGCAGTGACCGGATAAGCCTGCGGCCCACTGAAACAAAAAATGAGTGGAATTGTAAGGAAGCATTACAAAGAATCCAAAGCGGAACAAGATCAGAAAGGAAAAGGATGATTATGGAATTTGAAAAATTGCAGGAAATTATTGCAGATGTTATGAATGTTACGAAGGATGATGTTCAGCCGGAGACAAAGTTTGTGGAGGATCTGTCGGCGGATTCGCTGGATATCCTTCAGATCATCACAGAGCTTGAGGAAGCATTTGACATTGAGATCGACAATGAAGATGCAGACAAGATCGTAACAGTGCAGGATGCGGTTGATCAGATCAAGAAGGTTGTTGAGTAGTCATCGAAGCAAGAGAAAGCCCTATGCGGGCTTTTTCGCTGTTTAGAGAAATGCAGCGAGGCTTTAGGAACATTTCTCAGGAATATTTTTCATAGAAAGGAACTGTTGGAAAGAAAAGGATGAAGGACAGACTAAAAGAACTGGAAAAACAGATCGGTTATCAATTCCGGGATCATTCGCTGCTGCGCAGGGCCATGATGCACAGCTCTTATACCAATGAAAAGCATCTGCCCAAGTTCCAGTGCAACGAACGGCTGGAATTTCTCGGGGACGCGGTGCTGGAGCTGGTCTCCAGTGAGTTTTTATTTCTGGAAAACCCGAAGATATCCGAGGGGGAACTGACCAAGACCCGGGCAGGCATGGTGTGCGAGCCGTCGCTGGCATTCTGCGCCCGTGATCTTGATCTGGGAAATTATCTGCTCCTGGGCAGGGGCGAGGAGGCGACCGGCGGAAGGGAACGGGATTCCATCACATCGGATGCCATGGAAGCGCTGATCGGGGCCATCTATCTGGACGGTGGTTTTACTAATGCAAAAGAGTTTATCCACAGGTTCATCCTGTCGGATTTAGAACACAAGAAGCTCTTTTTCGATAGCAAGACCATTTTGCAGGAGATCGTGCAGGCGGATGCGGGAGAGAGCATTTCCTACCGCCTGGTGGGAGAGGAAGGCCCTGACCACAACAAATCCTTCCATGTGGAGGTATGTATCGGAGAGAGCTGCTGCGGCGCGGGAAAAGGACGTACAAAAAAGGCCGCGGAGCAGGAGGCGGCTTATCAGGCCATTCTGAAGCTGAGGGCCGGACATGGAGGGCGGATGTAATGTATGAAAAGTACGGGAATTGTCCGCATTTAAAATTTGCTTCGCAAATGGCGGACAAGCAATCACTTGCTATGCAAGTGGTTACATTCAGCAGGCAATCAATTTGCTGCGCAAATTGGTTACATTTACTAGGGGTGTAAGATGTATTTAAAAAGCATTGAGGTACAGGGATTCAAATCGTTTGCGAATCGGATCCGGTTTGATTTCCATGAAGGGATCACGGGGATCGTGGGTCCCAACGGAAGCGGAAAGAGCAACGTGGCGGACGCCGTCCGGTGGGTATTGGGAGAGCAGCGGGTCAAGCAGCTTCGGGGCGGCACCATGCAGGACGTGATCTTTTCGGGGACGGAAAACAGAAAGGCGCTCAGCTATGCGTCGGTGGCCATCACGCTGAACAATTCGGACCACCGGCTTCCGGTGGACTATGAGGAAGTCACCGTGACGAGGAAATTATACCGCTCCGGTGAAAGTGAGTATCTGCTCAACGGCGCGGCGTGCCGTCTCAAGGACATCAACGAAATGTTCTATGATACCGGGATCGGCAAGGAAGGCTACTCCATCATCGGACAGGGGCAGATCGACCGGATCTTAAGCGGCAAGCCGGAGGAACGGCGGGAATTATTTGACGAGGCGGCGGGGATCGTGAAGTTTAAGCGGCGGAAGAATCTGTCGCTGAAAAAGCTGGAGGAGGAACGGCAGAACCTGCTCCGTGTCAATGATATCCTGTCGGAGCTGGAAAAGCAGATCGGGCCTCTTTCCAGGCAGTCCGAGGTGGCCAGGGAATATCTGAAAAAAAAGGAAGAATTGAAGACCTTTGATATCAACATGTTTCTGCTGGAGACGGAGCGGATTAAGGAACAGATCCAGGAGATCGAAGGGCAGCTTGGAAATGCGGAGGAAGAGCTGAGCGAGGCGAAGACACGCTATGAAGAGATGAAAGCGGAGTATGACGCCATCGAGGAAGAGGTGGATTCCATCGATTTTTCCATCGAGAAGGCCAAGAGCCAGCTCAACGAGACGACGCTGTTAAAGCAGCAGCTAGAAGGCCAGATCAATGTTCTGAAGGAACAGATCAACACGGTGCGGATGAACGACGAGCACTATGACAACCGGCTGCACACCATCCGGATCGAGATCGAGGCCAGACAGGGACAGTTAAAAGAGCTTTCCAGAGAGCAGGAGGATGTCCGCGGCAAGCTGCTGGAGGTCACAAAAAAAGACCAGGATGCCAAGGAAGCACTGATCGCGGTTCAGAGCCGGATCGCGGGACAGACGGCGGAGGTGGAGACCAGCAAGCAGGAGATCATGGAGCTTTTGGAAAACCGGGCCTCTACCCGTGCGAAGATCCAGCACTACGACACCACCCAGGAGCAGATCGCAGCCCGGAAGGCAGAGCTGGACAGGCTCTTGAAGGAGACGCAGGGAGAGGGAGAGCAGCAGAAGGAGATCTTAGAAGCCTATGAAGCAGAGCTCTCCGGTGTCAGAAAAGAAATCGCAGGCTTTTCCGGACAGATCCAGGAGACCGAGCAGAAGATCGAGCAGTACCAGAGAGAGCTGAATGAGAAGCAGGAAAAGCTCCGCCTGGGGCAGACCGCCTACCACCGGGAATCCTCCCGTCTGGAATCGCTGAAAAATATTACCGAGCGGTACGACGGCTATGGAAACAGCATCCGAAAGGTGATGGCAAACCGGGACCGGGAGCCGGGGCTCCTTGGGGTCGTGGCGGATATCATCAAGGTGGAAAAGGAATATGAGATCGCCATCGAGACCGCGCTGGGCGGCAGTATCCAGAACGTGGTGACGGATACCGAGGAAACGGCAAAAAGGATGATCCAGTTTTTGAAAAAAAATAAATTCGGGCGGGCGACCTTTCTTCCGCTGACCAGCATGCATGGAAATTCCGGCATACGGGATGAGAAGGCGCTGCAGGAGAAGGGCGTCATCGGCCTGGCCAATACGCTGGTCCATGTGGAGAAGCGTTTTCAGGGGCTCGCTGACCAGCTGCTGGGAAGGACCATTGTGGTGGACCACATTGATACCGGGATCGCCATTGCCAGAAAGTACCGGCAGTCCCTCCGACTGGTCACTCTGGAAGGAGATCTGATCAACCCCGGCGGGGCCATGACCGGAGGGGCGTTCAAAAATTCCAGCAACCTGTTAAGCCGGAGGCGGGAGATCCAGGAGTTTGAGGAGACCGTTGCCATGCTCAAAAGGGATATGGACCAGATGGAGCAGGAGGTCAATGATATCAAACAGAAGCGGGGCGCCTGCTACAATGAGATCGACCAGATTCAGCATCAGCTCAGCAAGGCATCGATCGCGGAAAATACGGTCAAGATGAATATGGAGCAGGTTCAGGGCAAGCAGAAGGAGCTGGCAGAGCGCCGCCGGACATACCAGGCGGAGCAGGAGACGCTGGAGGAACGGCTGCAGGAGATCCTGGACAATGAGGAATCCATCCAGCTGGAGCTGGAGGCTTCCAAGAACCTGGAGCAGGAGCTCAATGAGCGGATCGAACGGCTGCAGAAGGGGCTGGAGGAGGATAAGGAACAGGAAAGCGTGCAGCTAAAGCACTCCGAGGAGGTCCATCTGTCCTTCGCAAGCCTGGAGCAGCAGAATGTATTTATCCTGGAGAACATCAGCCGAATTGAGGAAGAGACGGCGAAGTTTGAGGAAGAATTAAAAGAGGTAGACATCAGCAAGGGAAACGCGTCCGGAGAGATCCAGGAGAAGGAAGAGAAGATTCGGGAACTGACCGAGACCATTGAAAATTCCGGGGAGCTCTTTACCGAGATCCAGGCGGAGATCAAGAGCCAGGTGGCGAAGCGGGACGAGCTGAACCAGAAGCATAAGACTTTTTTGGGAAAACGGGAAGAGCTCTCCAAACACATGTCCGAGCTGGATAAGGAATGTTTCCGTCTGAACAGCCGGAAGGAATCCTATGAGGAAGCCGCCCAGAAGCACATCGACTACATGTGGGAGGAATATGAGCTGACGCTGCGCCGTGCCAGAGAGCTGCGCAATCCGAACTTGACGGAGCTGGGGTATATGAAGCGGCAGATTCAGAATCTGAAGGCGGAGATCAAGAAGCTGGGCAATGTCAATGTAAATGCCATTGAGGAATTCAAAGAGGTTTCGGAGCGTTATGAATTTCTCAAGGGACAGCATGACGACCTGGCAGAGGCGGAGGAAACGCTGGTCAAGATCATTGAAGAGCTGGACGCTGCCATGCGCAAGCAGTTCCAGGAGCAGTTCGCGCTGATCTCCGCCGAATTTGACCATGTGTTCAAGCAGCTCTTCGGCGGCGGAAAGGGCACCCTGGAGCTGATGGAGGATGAGGATATCCTGGAGGCAGGGATCCGGATCATCGCGCAGCCGCCGGGCAAGAAGCTGCAGAACATGATGCAGCTCTCCGGAGGAGAAAAGGCGCTGACCGCCATTTCCCTGCTGTTTGCGATCCAGAACTTAAAGCCGTCGCCGTTCTGTCTGCTGGACGAGATCGAGGCGGCGCTGGACGACAGCAACGTGGTGCGGTTTGCCCAGTATCTGCACAAGCTGACGGAGAATACGCAGTTTATCGTGATCACTCACCGAAGGGGGACTATGACGGCGGCGGACAGGCTGTACGGGATCACCATGCAGGAAAAGGGCGTGTCCACGCTGGTGTCTGTGGACCTTCTGGAGGATGAGCTGGATAAGTAAAAAGCTTGGAGAAGAGATTGATGGATATAAAAAATGTGAAACTGGAAATCTATGTTCCGGAGGAATATGTGGAGAAGATTCGAGATGCTCTTGCGGATATTGGAGTGGGACAGGTAGGGGAATACAGCCATGTTGTGAGCTATCAGAAGACGAAGGGCTACTGGAAGCCTTTGGAAAACAGCAATCCCTATTCCGGAAAAAGGGGAGAGATCTGTTTCGGAAACGAAGTAAAAATGGAAACTCTCTGCGGGATAGAAAAGGCGGCGGAGGCAATGCGGATCATAAAAGGGATTCATCCGTATGAGGAACCGGTAATCCATATTGTTCCCTTATTAGATGCGGCTTCATGTGAAGAAATAGAAGCATCGAGAGGAGGTTTGTAAAATGGGAGAAGAGAAACAGGGCTTTTTTAAAAGGCTGGTGTCGGGTCTTACGAAAACGAGAGACAATATCGTGTCCGGGATGGACAGTATTTTCCATGGTTTCTCTAAGATCGATGATGATTTCTATGAGGAGCTGGAAGAGACGCTGATCATGGGTGACCTGGGGGTGCGGACCACGGAGGAGATTATCGAAGATCTGAAAGAGAAGGTAAAGGAGAGGCACATCAAGGAGCCGGTGGAATGTCGGCAGCTCCTGATTGACAGCATCAAGGAGCAGATGGATGTGGGCGAGACAGCCTATGAGTTCGAGGACAGGCAGTCGGTGGTGTTTGTGATCGGCGTCAACGGCGTGGGAAAGACCACCACCATCGGGAAGCTGGCGGGAAAGTTCCGTGCAGAGCGTAAAAAGGTAATCCTGGCGGCGGCGGATACCTTCCGTGCGGCGGCAGGGGAACAGCTGAAGGAGTGGGCGAACCGTGCCCAGGTGGACATGATCGGCGGTCAGGAGGGTGCGGATCCGGCTTCCGTGGTATTTGACGCGGTGGCCGCCGCGAAGGCGAGAAGGGCGGACATCCTGCTGTGCGATACGGCGGGGCGTCTGCACAATAAGAAGAACCTGATGGAAGAGCTGAAAAAGATCTACCGGGTGATCGAGCGCGAATACCCGGAGGCATACCATGAGACGCTGGTGGTGCTGGATGCGACCACGGGACAGAACGCCCTGGCCCAGGCGAAGGAATTTAACGAGGTGGCGGACATTACCGGAGTGATCCTGACCAAGATGGACGGAACGGCAAAGGGCGGGATTGCCGTGGCGATCCAGGCGGAGCTGGGAATCCCGGTGAAATATATCGGAGTTGGGGAGTCCATCGACGACCTGCAGAAATTTGACGCGGATGAATTTGTGAATGCGCTGTTCTATAGAGATGAGGAGAAAGAGAAGGGAGAGAGCCAGAATGATGACATTGGAGAAATTTGAAGATGCCACGGAAGTGGTGAAGCGGGTGACCAGTTCCACCAAGCTGGTATACAGCGATTATCTGAGCGAGCAGACAGGCGGAAGGGTGTACCTGAAGCCGGAAAATATGCAGCATACCGGGGCTTATAAGCTGCGGGGGGCCTACTACAAGATCAGCACCCTTTCCGAGGAGGAGAGGAGCCGGGGGCTGATCACGGCCTCCGCCGGAAACCATGCACAGGGCGTGGCCTATGCGGCGAATGCATTTGGCTGTAAGGCGACCATCGTCATGCCTACAGTGACGCCGCTGATCAAGGTTAACCGGACCAAGAGCTACGGCGCGGAAGTCATTCTTTACGGGGATGTGTACGACGATGCCTGTGAGTATGCCACAAAACTGGCCGAGGAAAAAGGGTATACCTTCGTCCATCCCTTCGACGACCTGGACGTGGCGACCGGACAGGGGACCATTGCCATGGAGATCGTACAGGAGCTGCCTACGGTAGACTATATCCTGGTCCCGGTGGGCGGCGGCGGCCTGATCAGCGGGGTGGCTACACTGGCCAAGATGCTGAACCCGAAGATCAAGGTGGTGGGAGTGGAGCCCATCGAAGCGGCCAGCATGAGCGCCGCGCTGGAAGCCGGGGAAGTGGTGGAGCTGGAAACAGCCAACACGATTGCCGACGGCACAGCCGTAAAGGCAGTGGGGAAAAATGTATTTCCTTATGTGAAAGAAAATGTGGATGACATGCTCCTGGTGGAGGATGACGAGCTGATCGGGGCATTTCTGGACATGGTGGAGAACCACAAGATGATCGTGGAAAATTCCGGACTCCTGTCAGTTGCCGCTTTGAAGCAGCTGGACTGCAGAGGGAAAAAAGTGGTCTGCGTCTTAAGCGGAGGCAATATGGACGTGATCACCATGTCCTCCATCGTACAGCACGGACTGATCCAGAGAGACCGGATCTTTTCCGTATCCGTCCTGCTTCCGGATAAGCCGGGTGAGCTGGTGCGGGTGGCAGCTACCATTGCGGAGGAGCAGGGCAATGTCATCAAGCTGGAGCACAACCAGTTTGTCAGCACCAACCGGAATGCGGCGGTGGAGCTGCGCATCACCATGGAGGCATTTGGGACGGAGCATAAGCACCGGATCCTGGAGGCTCTGGAGAGGAAAGGATTCCGTCCGAAGCATATCAGTGCGAAATTATACTGAGCGTCAGATATACTCACGACTGACGAAATCTGTCGTGAGTATCGCACCGTCCGCAGGAGCGATTTTCGCAAGCGAAATTCTTTTTTGGAAAGGAGCAGTCGAATAGAATGGGTATATATTTGAATCCATCGGCAGATGGGCTTGCAGAAATTCTGGAAGGCGGTCCGTATATTGATAAATCCGAACTGATTGCATATACGAACAAGGTTCTTGGGACCTCAAAAAAACTGACCTGTTTCAGCCGCCCAAGGAGATTCGGCAAATCCTTTGCGGCTAAGATGCTGGCTGCATATTATTCAAAAGGCGCAGATTCCGGGAAACTGTTCGCTGATCTGAAGATTGCACATACAAAAGATGCCGGATTTGAAAAAAATTTGAATCAATATGATGTGATTTTTTTGGATATTGCATGGTTTATTTCCAATTCCGGGGATGTAAAAAGTACGGTGGATGATATTCAGAGTGAGGTACTTGAAGAGCTTCGGGAAGCATTTCCTAATTGTGTGAGAGAAAATACACAATCACTTCCTAAGGCACTTCTACAGATCAGTGCAAAAACCAGGAGAAAGTTTTTCATTGTAATAGACGAGTGGGATGCTCTGTTTCGGGAAGCCAAAGAGGATGCTGAACTTCAAAAATCTTATATCCGGCTGTTGCGGGGGCTGTTTAAGGGCGCTCAGGCTTCACAGTATATTATCGGCGCATACATGACAGGGATTTTACCAATAAAAAAATATGGTACACAGTCCGCACTGACAGATTTCCGTGAATTTACAATGCTTGAACCAGGCATTTTGGCCGAATTCGTTGGATTTACGGAAGAAGAGGTTCTGAATCTGTGTGCGGAATATGGGATTGATTTTCACGAAACAAAAAAATGGTATGACGGATATCGGTTTGCGCAAACCGGTCATGTATATAGTCCGAATTCGATTATAGAAGCGATCCTTAACAAGCGCTTTTCTAATTACTGGACACAGACGGAGACCTATGAATCTTTGAAAGTCTATATTGATCTGAATTTTGACGGCTTGAAGGATACGATCGTAGATATGCTTGGCGGCCGGAAATGTAAGATCGATACAGGAACTTTTCAAAATGATATGACCTCTCTGAACAATAAAGATGATGTGCTTACGCTGCTGGTTCATTTGGGATATCTTGCATATGATATTGGCAGCAGAGAGGTCTTTATTCCGAATGAGGAAGTCCGGGAGGAATTTCTCCGCGCGATTAAAAATGGGGCGAGAAAAGAACTGGTTGAAGTAATCCGGCAGTCCGAACGGCTGTTGGAGGCAACGCTTAGGATGGACGGCGATGCGGTGGCTGAAATTTTGGAGGCGGCTCATGAAGCCAATACGGCTCCCAAATTCTATAATGACGAGCAGGCATTAAGATCTGTGGTTGTTATGGCATACTTAAGCTGTGTGGATCATTATCTGAAATTTGAAGAGCTGGCAAGTGGAAAAGGATATTCGGACATTCTTTTTCTGCCTGGCAGGGCATCAGAAAAGCCGGCACTTCTGATTGAATTAAAATGGAACAAAAGTGCGGAGGGAGCAGTTACACAAATAAAGGATAAAAACTATACGCATGTTATAAAACAGTTCGGATATGAAGGGGAGCTTCTGCTGGTTGGCGTCAATTACAGTGTCAAAACGAAAAAGCATACCTGCAAGATTGAAAAATATTGTGAAAAAGGCTGAGGCGTGAAAAAAATGCTTCGGCCTTGTACCCAAAAATAAACAAAAAACCATGATTCTTTCTATGGACTTTTACAAATTTTGGGGATATAATAAACTCACATGTGAAAATTAAAAATTTTACAATGTACTAATTAAGGAGGAGCAAACAATGGCAAGAAAAATGAAGACCATGGATGGTAATCAGGCCGCAGCTCATGTTTCCTACGCGTATACTGAGGTTGCAGCGATCTATCCCATCACCCCATCATCTGTTATGCCCGAGCATGTTGACGAATGGGCCACGGAAGGAAGAGAGAATATCTTCGGACAGACCGTACAGGTGACAGAGATGCAGTCCGAGGCAGGTGCAGCCGGGGCTGTGCACGGTTCCTTATCCGCAGGAGCTTTGACTACAACATTTACAGCATCACAGGGATTGCTTCTGATGATTCCTAACTTATATAAAGTAGCAGGCGAGCAGCTGCCAGGCGTGTTCAATGTATCCGCCCGTGCGATCGCAAGCCACGCACTCTCTATCTTCGGAGATCATTCCGACGTTTATGCATGCCGCCAGACAGGCGCAGCTATGCTCTGTGAATCCAGCGTACAGGAAGTTATGGATCTGACAGCTGTTGCACATTGTGCAGCTCTCGAAGGCAAGATCCCGTTCATCAACTTCTTCGACGGATTCAGAACCTCCCACGAGATCCAGAAAATCGAAACCTGGGATTATGAAGACTTAAAGGACCTGGTAAATATGGACGCGATCGATGAGTTCCGCGCGCATGCGCTGAATCCGAACCATCCCTGCCAGAGAGGTTCCGCTCAGAACCCGGATATCTTCTTCCAGGCAAGAGAAGCATGCAATCCGTACTATGATGCCCTTCCGGGAATCGTTCAGGATTACATGGACAAGGTGAACGCAAAGATCGGTACAGATTATAAGCTGTTCAACTACTATGGCGCGGCTGACGCAGAGCGTGTGATCGTTGCGATGGGTTCTGTATGCGACACCATCGAAGAGACCATTGATTATCTGCTGGCAGCAGGCGAGAAGGTGGGCGTTGTAAAGGTACGTCTTTACAGACCGTTCTCCGCACAGGCATTGATCGACGCGATTCCGGATTCCGTGAAGACCATCTCCGTCCTTGACAGGACAAAAGAGCCGGGCGCTCTGGGCGAGCCTCTGTATCTGGATGTGGTTGCGGCATTGAAGGGCACGAAGTTCGACGCGGTTCCGGTGCTTTCCGGACGTTACGGACTGGGCTCCAAGGATACCACACCGGCACAGATCGTAGCGGTATTCAAGAACACAGAGAAGAAGCTGTTCACCATCGGGATCGAAGACGATGTGACCAACCTTTCCCTGGACGCAGGCGCTCCGCTGGTTACCACACCGGAAGGGACCATCAACTGCAAGTTCTGGGGTCTGGGCGCAGACGGTACGGTTGGAGCAAACAAGAACTCCATCAAGATCATCGGCGACAACACCGATATGTATGCACAGGCTTACTTTGATTATGACTCCAAGAAGTCAGGCGGCGTGACCATGTCTCACCTGCGCTTCGGAAAGTCTCCGATTAAGTCCACATACCTGATCCGTCAGGCGAACTTTGTAGCATGCCATAATCCGTCTTATGTTGACAAGTACAACATGGTACAGGAGCTGGTAGACGGCGGAACCTTCCTTCTGAACTGCCCATGGGACGCAGAAGGTCTGGACAAGCATCTGCCGGGACAGGTGAAGGCATTTATCGCAAACCACGGCATCAAGTTTTATACCATCGACGGTATCAAGATCGGTAAGGAGATCGGACTGGGCGGACGTATCAATACTGTGCTGCAGTCTGCATTCTTCAAGCTGGCGGCGATCATTCCGGAAGAGGAAGCCATCGACCTGATGAAGAAGGCGGCAAAGGCGACCTACGGAAGAAAGGGCGACAAGATCGTTCAGATGAACTATGACGCTATCGACGCGGGCGCGAAGCAGGTCGTAGAAGTAGCAGTTCCGGACAGCTGGAAGGACGCTGCTGACGAAGGACTGACCGTTCCGCATGTCAGCGAAGACGGAAGAAAAGACGTCGTTGATTTTGTAAAGAATATCCAGGCGAAGGTGAATGCTCAGGAAGGAAATTCCCTCCCGGTATCCGCGTTCAAGGATTATGTAGACGGTTCTACTCCGTCCGGCTCCTCCGCATACGAGAAGCGCGGCATCGCGGTAGATATCCCGATCTGGAAGCCGGAGAACTGTATCCAGTGTAACCGCTGCGCATATGTATGTCCTCACGCTGTCATCCGTCCGGTAGCTCTGACAGAGGAAGAGGCTGCAAAGGTTCCGGAAGGACAGGCAACCCTGCCGATGACCGGTATGCCGGAGATGAAGTTTGCCATCACCGTATCCGGTCTTGACTGTACGGGATGCGGTTCCTGTGCGAATGTATGTCCTGGCAAGAAGGGCGAGAAGGCTCTGGTTATGGAAAATATGGAAGCAAATGTGGAGACCGTACAGAAGGGCTTCGACTTTGGCGTAGAGATTCCTGTAAAACCGGAGGTTGTTGCGAAGTTCAAACCGGCTACTGTAAAGGGAAGCCAGTTCAAACAGCCATTGCTTGAATTCTCAGGCGCATGCGCGGGCTGCGGCGAGACACCTTACGCAAAACTGATCACCCAGCTGTTCGGTGACAGAATGTATATTGCAAATGCAACAGGATGTTCCTCCATCTGGGGCAACTCTTCACCGTCTACACCATATACTGTAGATGCCAACGGAAGAGGACCTGCATGGTCTAACTCCCTGTTTGAGGATAACGCAGAGTTCGGTTATGGTATGCTGCTTGCTCAGAATACCATCAGAGAACGTCTGAAAGTAAAAGTAGAGAAGCTGGCAGAGAGCGGAGACAATGAGGACGTGAAGGCTGCGGCGAAGGAATATCTGGATACCTTTAACATCGGTGCGGAAAACGGCGCTGCTACAGATAAGCTGGTAGCTGCTCTGGAAGCATGCGGATGCGGATGTCCGGAAAGAGCAGAGCTGCTCAAGGAAAAAGACTTCCTTGCAAAGAAATCCCAGTGGGTATTCGGTGGTGACGGATGGGCTTACGATATCGGATTCGGCGGTGTTGACCACGTGCTTGCAAGCGGAAAAGACATCAACGTGATGGTATTCGATACCGAGGTTTACTCCAACACAGGCGGACAGTCCTCCAAGGCAACCAAGACCGGTGCGACCGCACAGTTTGCTGCAGGCGGAAAAGAGACCAAGAAGAAAGACCTGGCAGGCATCGCAATGAGCTATGGTTACGTATACGTAGCACAGATCGCTATGGGCGCGGACTTCAACCAGACCGTAAAGGCAATCTCCGAGGCAGAGGCTTATCCGGGACCGTCACTGATCATTGCTTACGCTCCGTGTATCAACCATGGTATCAAGAAGGGCATGAGTAAGGCTCAGACCGAGGAACAGCTGGCAGTAGAATGCGGATACTGGAACAACTTCCGGTACAATCCGGCTGCGGAAGGCAACAAGTTCACTCTGGACAGCAAGGAGCCAAAGGGCGAGGATTACCAGGCATTCCTTGACGGAGAGGTTCGTTACAATGCATTGAAGAGAGCAAATCCGGAGAAGGCTGCAAAACTCTTCGCACAGAATGAGAAGGAAGCTATGGAAAGATATGCTTATCTGAAGAAGCTGGTAACACTCTACGGAGAAGAATAAGAGAGAAAGAATCTGCGTTTTACAGCGGGGATTTAAAGTGTGAATAGTAAAAAATGATAAAAAGATCCCGGCATCCGGTAAATGATGGATGCCGGGATCTTTTGTTATGTAATCCGAATTGACAACGTGTACGCTTTTAGTTACAATTGAAGCGGAAAGGTTTAAAGAAGCAATGAAAAATGACGCAAGTATATTTCAACAGCAAAATATAGACACGGAGGAAGCAGAACATGAAAACAGAATCTTACAAAATCTGGCAGCCGGGAGAGTATTCCTATGACCATTCCTTTGGATTTGAACCGAATATCACCTCCTATATCCATGAGGATGATGTAAAACGGCCATGCATCCTGGTGGTACCGGGGGGCGGCTACTGCGTGGTCTCTCCGACAGAGGGAGAACTGGTGGCGCGGAAATTCTATGAGAAAGGGTATCAGACCTTTGTGTTGACGTATACCGTCAATTTTCTCCAGTCGGTTCCGTTAAAGCTTCAGCCGCTGAAGGATATCTCACGGGCAGTCCGCTATATCCGGAAAAATGCGGATGCATTTGCAGTGATAGAAGACGAACTGACGGTCTGCGGATTCTCGGCAGGAGGACATCTGTGCGGCAGCCTGTGTGTACATTATGAGGATATCGGAGACGATTCGGCCGAATACAGCGGGATCTCGAACCGGCCGGATTCGGCGATCCTGAGCTACCCGGTCATTACTTCCGGGGGTGAGGCGCACAGAGGTTCTTTTATCGCATTGCTGGGAGAGGATGCTTCCGCAAAGGAGCTGGAATATATGTCTCTGGAAAAGCAGGTCACCGAACAGACGCCGCCCTGTTTTTTGTGGGCCACTGCAACGGATGAGACGGTGCCGGTGGAGAACAGCGAGATGTATATCCGGGCATGCCGGGAAAAAGGGATTCCCTGCGCATTCCATATGTTTACCAGAGGGAAGCATGGGCTTTCCCTGGCAGATGAAGACTGGGCAAACGGAGTGCATATGAGCCCGTATACGGAGGAACAGCTGGTCTGTGTGATGCGGAAGGTGAAGTCGGGGGAGGTTCCCGTACCGGAAAGGGTCCGGGCAGAATGGGAGGAAATGGAAAAGCATCAGAAGGAAAATGTAAGAGTACCGGAACCCGAAGTGACGGTCTGGCCGGAGCTGGCGGATGCATTTTTGAAAAATTTGAAGGAACGTTGATCTGTTTAGACATCCGGCCGTATCAGAGGATATACCCAAGGGCATCCCATTATGGCCACTCGGCCGTATCAGAGGACATACCCAAGGGCATCCCATTATGGCCACTCGGCCGTATCAGAGGATATACCTAAGGGCATCCCATTATGGCTATCTGGCCGTTTTAAAAGAGATCAGGAGAGAAGGCAATGGCAAAAAAATTTAACATTGCAGGATTGTGCCTGCCAGAATATCACTATATGGTAGATATTTCGGATAAAGTAGAAGAAATTACGTCTTATATCGAAGCCGGAGAATATTTTACGATGAACCGTGCAAGACAGTACGGAAAAACGACCACCTTAGAAGCACTCAAAGAAAGGTTGCAAAAGGAATATACGGTATTTTCCATTAGCTTTGAAGGTCTGACCAGCGAAACGTTTGCAAGTGAAAATACATTTTGTACACGTTTTTTCAGCTTGCTGTATGACTCGATCGAATTTGAAGAGGCAGAACATATTCCCGATGAAATAAAAGAAGAACTATTCAGGCTCAGCACAGATGAATCGGGAAAAATCGATTTTCATATGATGGCAGGGATGATCACTAAGATCTGCAGAGAATCACCCAGGCCGGTAGTCCTTATGATCGATGAGATCGATCAGGCAAGCAATAATGAAATCTTCGCGGCTTTTTTAGGCCAGCTGAGAGTCCTGTATCTGAAACGAAATAAAAGGCAGACATTTCGTTCCGTGATTCTTGCGGGTGTTCGTGACATTAGGAATCTGAAAGTAAAAATACGTTCAGAAAAGGATCACGAGAAGAATAGTCCCTGGAACATTGCAGCTGATTTTGACGTGGAGATGTGTTTGCCGGAAAATGGGATTGCTGGGATGCTCGAAAATTATGAACAGGATTACCATACAGGCATGGATATAAAAACGCTTGCCGGACTCATCTACGATTACACATCCGGATATCCGTTTCTTGTGTCGCGTATCTGTAAACTGATTGATGAAAAAATTGCCGGCAGTGAACTGTTTCCGGCCAGGAGGGATGCGTGGTCTAAAGAAGGATTTTTGGCGGCAATCCGTATTTTACTGGCAGAAAAGAATACATTATTTGAATCATTAACCGGGAAGCTGCAGGACTACCCGGAATTAAAGGAAATGATCTTTGAGATTCTTTTTTCAGGAAAAAGTGTGCCGTTTCGTCCTTTGAATCCGGTGATCGGTATGGCTTCGATGTTTGGGTTTATTAAGAATCAGGATGGGAATGTGGCGATCGCAAACCGTATTTTCGAGACCGTCCTGTACAATCTGTATCTTTCCCTGGAGGAAATACAGAAAAATGATATCTACAGCGCGTCCGCAAGGGAAAAGAATCAATTTATCATTGGCGGACACCTGAATATGCGGCTTGTTCTGGAAAGATTTGTGGAACATTTCAGTGACCTGTATGCAGGAAGCGGAGAAAAATTTATAGAAGAATCCGGCCGGAAATTATTTTTACTATATCTCCAGCCGATCATCAATGGGACAGGAAATTATTATATTGAATCGCGGACAAGAAATATGGGGCGTACTAATATTATTGTAGATTATCATGGAGAACAGCATATAATCGAAGCAAAGATCTGGAGAGGCCAGGAATACAATCGACGCGGTGAATCACAGCTTACGGGATATCTGGAGGATTATCATATAGAATCCGGATATATGCTGAGTTTTAATTTTAATAAAAAAAAAGCAGATTGGGGTAAAAGACATTGTTGTTGGCAATAAATTGATCATTGAGGCTGTTGTGTAGGTTTCTTAAATTGGTGAAAAGCTTTCATGAACGAATGTGCCTGTCAAAATCCTATCTTATGATAGAGATCTTGACAGGCAATTCTTTACTCAAAAAATATCGTAGAGTACCTCGCTCTGTGATAAAATATTCGGGCATCCTGAACAGGAAATGCCTGGGTCATCAGGAATCTACCTGTAAAACATATAAATATTAACACATATTTTATATATTTTCAATACCTGTTAAATGCATTCTTTGATTTTTGCTCTTTTTCTCTATCCAGAAAAACAATTTAAACATCTTTACAGTAAATTTTATTGTCTCCGCAGTCAATTCCGCAGTCAAATCTTAAGAAGAAAAAATAATAAAATTCCTCGGATTTTGCATATCTTTTGTGAATTATGTAGAAAATACGAAGGTTATTTTTCAGCAGTCCAATTAATAGTCAAATAAAAAAACTTCTATTTTATTGTGCTTTCCACGATAATGTCGCAGAGCGAGGTACTCTGCGACAAAGTATCCGGGTTTATTTTTAAATGTTAAATCAGGAAAGTGCATTTTATTCTGTCGCTTCAAGGAGGTTTAGAGAGTGATGCAGGGGAATCAATGGGATAAATACAAAAACCTGGAACCAAGGCTTAGCTTTGACAGGGCTGGGGAGATCTTAAAAAATGTGTATCAGGCTGTTGGTATATCTCCGCCCGAAAATTATCTGGAGATACTCAGACAGGGAACTGAAAAGGATATTCTATGTAAGGATGGCAGGGAATCATGAATGTATTATTGATTGGCGGAGCCGGTAAGATCATGGATGTCATGATCGACAAGTTGAACAAAAACAACCATCGGATCTATCTGCTGACAGGGCAGAAGGATAAGAATAAGGAACGGGGGATCTCAGGCAAGCGTGTTTTTGAGAGATATGATTTCCTGTATGACAGCGAGAGCGTAAAGGATGTCATGGAGAGCGTAAGGCCGGAAGTTGTGCTTTATATGGGGGCTTATGACCCGAACTTTGACTGGAAGCATAGTGGAAGGACAGAGTCTGTCCGTTACACATCCTCATTGATTAATATACTGTCGGCATATTCCATGCTTGGCGGCGGACGCTTTATCTACCTGTCTTCCCAGGAGGTATACAGCAGTTCCTATGCCAATGACATTCCAGAGACAGAGAAGGTATCGCCGAAGGGTTTCAAAGCACTGGCAGTGGCTCAGGGCGAGGAACTGTGCGGAAATTATAGGAATATGCAGGGAGTCAATACGGTGATTCTGCGTCTGGACCATGTATACGGAGTGCCGCAGAAAGGGCAGGAGGAAGACAGCCCGTGTTTTAAGATGTGCCTGGAGGCCTTGAAAAGGGGAAGCATCTCCGCAAGCAACAGGAAGTCATTTTCTATGCTGTATGTCAATGATGCGGTTGAACTGGTTTATAAGGTAATGGCGGCTGATGAGACAGGCAGGCCCTGTTATCACATTTCCTCCATGGAAGAGATCAATGAGATGGAACTTGCACAGATCATTGTTGAAAAGATGGGCGCCGGGCTCTCCATCACAGATCAGTCGGTAGGAGAAAAGTACAGACATATACTGGATGGGAAAAAATACCAGACTGAATACGGAGAGCAGATTTTTACGCATTATCCGGAAGGGGCGGAACAGGTTGTATCGTTTATGAAACGGTATAGTGACAGCTTCCTGAAGTCCGAGGATACCGGGGGCGGCTGGGGAGGCAGGCTGTGGCACAATACAAAAGTGGCGGTGAAGACCCTGCTCCCGTTCATAGAGAATTTTATCTGTTTCTTTATTTTTCGTATGCTCTACATGCAGGCATCCGGGAGCCAGTATTTTGGCAGGCTGGACTTTTACCTGCTGTATGTACTACTGTTTGCGGCTATGTACGGACAGCAGCAGGCCATCTTCTCTGCGCTGCTTGCGGTGCTGGGCTACTGCTTCCGGCTGGAAGGCGGACACCTGCAGTTTGAAGTGCTGGTGGACTACAATACATATGTTTGGATGGCACAGCTGTTCATTGTAGGAATGGTCGTGGGATATATCCGGGACCGTCTGCGCCATACTCAGGATGACAAAGAGGAAGAACTTGGATATCTGTATGAAAGGATTGAGGATATCTCGGAGATCAATGACAGTAATGTCAGGATGAAGCGGAGCTTTGAGGCCCAGCTTGTGAATCACAAGGATAGTCTTGGAAAGATTTATGAGATTACCTCCAGTTTGGAAAAGTATGCCACAGAGGAAGTACTGTTCTATGCGGCGCAGGTTCTGGCGAAGCTGATGGACAGCCGGGACGTGGCAGTATACATCGTGGCCAACCGGGATTATGCCAGACTGTTCTCTGCAACCTCCCCGGAGGCACGCAAGCTTGGAAATTCTGTAAAATATACGGCCACAGGGGATATGTATAACGAGTTGAAAAACGGTCGTGTCTATATCAATAAGACTATGGAAGCGGATCTTCCTTTGATGGCAAGTGCCGTATACGGCGATGACGAGATGCAGCTGATCCTGATGGTATGGGGGATCCCGTGGCAGCGTATGACACTGTCAGAGGCAAACCGCCTGAAGGTGATCGGTACGCTGATCCAGAATGCGTCGCTGCGGGCAAGCCGCTACTTGGAAAGCCTGAAGGGGCAGCGGTATGTGCAGGGAACAAATGTTCTGAATGAGGACGCATTTACCCTCCTGGTGAAGGCATTCCTGGATGCAAAGGGCAAAGGGCTGACCGAATGTACCCTCCTGGAGATTGTGACAGGCTATCAGGGATATGAACAGGCATCGGCACTGCTGTCCGGCAGTATCCGGCAGACCGACTATATGGGCACGCTGGAGGGCGGAAAGCTTTATATCCTGCTGTCCAATACGGACCTGGAAAATGCCGAAGGAGTTCGGGAGCGTTTCCACAGGCTTGGCTATGAGAGCGTGCTAAAGGAGGCCGTAGTATGACACTGACAAGTGAAGAGCATCTGTTCCTTTGGATGCTCATAATTAATCTGATAACGGCAGTCATCTACCTGGTGTGCGGGATGTTCATTGCGGTGCCGATTCGGAAAAAAGAGAATACGGAAGAGGAGTTTTTATACGATGGCAGAAGGACCTATATCTTCCGCTTTGTGATCATGCTCCTGTGCCCGGTAGTGGCGCCATTGTTCTTTTTCATGACACACCTGCTTTACCTGACTATTTTCAGGTTCCAGGTCAATCTGGACGATGTCGTTTTTGACAAGAGCCGTGTGAAGACACAGATTAAGGCAAATGAAGACAGGGAACGGAACGTGATTCCGGTGGAAGAGGCGCTTGCAGTCAGTGACGAGAAGAACCTGCGTATGGCCATGATGAATATCATCAAGGGAGATATGCATGAATCCCTGTCCTCCGTTGCACTGGCACTGAATTCAGAAGATTCCGAGTCCGCCCACTATGCGGCTTCCATCCTGAGTGATAAGCTGAACGAGTTCCGGATGGGAGTCCACAAGCTGTACAGGCAGATGCAGGAGGAAGAAGCGGAATCCACGGAATATGAAGAAGCTCTGGCTGCTTATATGAATGACTTCCTGGGGCAAAAAGTATTTCTGGGGCTGGAGCAGAACCGGTTCGTCCGGATGCTGGAGGAGGCTATGGAGCGGCTCTATGAAAAGGATGCTTCAAAGCTCATTCCAGAGTGGTGCGAGAGCCTGTGTCTGCGGCTGTTGGAGAGCAGGGAGTTTGAAAAAATGGAAAAGTGGTGTCAGAGGCTGGAAGAGCAGTATCCTGATGAACTGTGCACATATACCTGCAGGTTAAAGCTGTATTTTACGGTAAAGGACAGGGAAGCATTTTTCAGGACACTCAATGCCTTGAAAAATTCAAGTATCATCATTGATAATGAGACGCTGGAGATGATCCGGATTTTCAGCTAAGGAGAGAGGAAAATGATATCACGTTGGAACTATCTTGCAATCACAACAGTTATGCTGGTTGTGCTTTTCCTGTTCCAGTTTACCAACGTCGCGCTGGAAAACTGGAACGGCTATGAGGAAAATTCCTATTACCAGGACAGAGAAGAACTTCCGGGTGCGGGCAGCGCTTATAAGGCCGGGACTGGCATCACCGGCGGAACGGGCGGCATCGGGAAAGAAAAAACGGCGGACAGCCTGCGGAGACGTGTAGTATATATCGGAGCAGAGGACAGCCCGGAAAAGGGTGTGGTACATACATGGGCTTCCTATTCAACACGAAATTTCACGGATTATGGGACACTGAAGGAATATGAAGAAGCAGAGCAGGGAGATAAAGAAAGGCTCCCGGAAATACTGGTGATCAGCCCAGATAATGTGGATTGGGGGCAGTGGGGCCTGTGCAGGGAGCTGGAAG
This sequence comes from uncultured Lachnospiraceae bacterium, assembly GCA_949893755.1. GTDB lineage: Bacteria > Bacillota > Clostridia > Lachnospirales > Lachnospiraceae > Schaedlerella. Next base: position 21,108 of record CATLCV010000044.1, read on the forward strand.
GCTATGTGGATGATGGGATCAGCCTGGTATTCTGCGGCCTGCCGGATGTGGATGTGGTTAAAGACAATGTGGAGTTGCAGAGGCTCCTGGGTATTGAAAAGGTGAAAGCGGAAGAGACCCGTCTGGAAGGAGTCTGCCTGCATGAAGGTTTCTTGCTGGGAGGAGAAGCTGTGTATCAGGCCGCGGATGAGGAGGAAGCTGAAAAGCGGCAGGACTTGGAGCTGACATTGCCCTGGTATACGGTGGGGAAGGACGCGAAGATCTATATGCGCGGGATCACCAGTGAGCTTCAGAAGACGGAAGAGGACTATCCGGCTATCATCTGGCGGAACCGTTTTGACAGGGCATATGTGTTTGCGGTAAACGGCAGCTATATGGAGGATGCCACAGGTCTGGGGCTTTTGACGGCAATGTCTTCCGAAATCAGGGACTATGATCTCTATCCGGTGGTGAATGCGCAGAATATGGTGATCCTCAATTATCCGGAGTTCGCGTCGGAGAATACCGAGAAGATGGAGGAAATGTATGGGCAGCCCATGTCCGGGATGATGCGGGACATTGCATGGCCGGCAGTTGTGGCCGCATACCGGCAGAATACGCTGGGGCTTTCCTGCATGCTGGCCCCGGAATATGACTATGAGGATGATACATATCCAAGTAAGAAGGAACTCCAGTATTATATGAAACAAATGAAAGAACAGGGCGGAGAAGCCGGTCTGTCCGGCACAGCCGTATCCGATACTGAGATCCGGCGGAAGATGACAGAGGATCAGCAGATGATGCACAAAGAGCTTCCAGACTTTTTATTTTCTTCATTTTACGCAGGCGGGCTGACCAAGGAGGAGACAGAAGCAGCGCTCAATGAGGAGCTGCTGAAATCTGTGCGGACGGTGGTGTCTGACTATAGCGGAGACAGTGAGATTATTGGATATCAATCAGAGCATATCACAAGACAGGAGCTCCTTTCTGACGGTCTGGAGCATACATACCGGGCCGATCTCCGGATGCGGAGCGTACAGACAGCCCTGGGATACAGCAGTGTGGGGTTGGATATGCTGCGGGTGGCTTATCCAGAGGATGAAAACGATACTTTGGATAAGGCGGCGTCTGAATTCAACGGAAATGTCGGGTATTACTGGAAGAATTATCAGGGATTTTCCGGCACAACGGTATCAGAATGCGACGAACGGATTCGAAGGTTCCTGGCATTGGATTATATGGAAAGCCGAGAGGGCGGCAGCATCCATCTGGAACTGACAGGTCCGGAGACACCAGTCTGGTTTGTCTTGAGAACGGACGGCGAGAGGGTCACCTATATAGATGGAGGAAGCTTTGCAAAATTGGAAGATGGGGTATGGCTGATCGAGACAGAAGCTCCGGACATCCTGATTGAATTGGAGTAAAAGAGGAAGGAAAAAGATGAGAATCTGTATTGTAGCCGAGGGTTGTTATCCATATGTGGTGGGCGGAGTGTCCAGTTGGATACACAGTTTGATCCTTTCATTCCCAAAGCAGGAATTTGTGATCTTGGCAATCGTGGCGGACCGCTCTTTGCGGGGGAAGTATGTATATGAACTGCCGCCGAATGTGAAGGAAGTGCATGAGGTCTATCTGAATGATGCGGACTGGGGCAAAAAGAGGATGCGTAAGCACCGGATGAATAAAAAGGAATACCAGGCTCTCAGAAGCCTTCTGCTGGGACAGAAGATCGAATGGGAGGTTCTGTTTGATTTTTTCCAGGAGAAGGATATCTCCTTAAACGGAATGCTGATGGGCAGGGACTTCCTGGATGCGGTGACGGAATTCTATCAGCTGAATTACAGCCAGATGGTATTCACGGACTTTTTGTGGATGATGCGTTCCATCTATCTGCCGCTGTTTACCGTATTAAAGACCAGGCTTCCGAAAGCGGATCTGTACCATTGTATCTGTACCGGGTATGCGGGGGTGCTGGGAAGCATGGCAAAGCATCTCTATGGGGGCAGGCTTCTAATCTCGGAGCACGGCATCTATACCCGGGAGCGGGAGGAAGAACTGATCATGGCCAAGTGGGTCAAGGGGATCTATAAAAATATATGGATTGAGCAGTTCTACAAGATGTCCGGTCTGGCATATGACTGGGCGGACATGGTGACAAGCCTGTACGAGCACGCGAGGGAGCTTCAGATTGAGCTTGGATGTCCGATCGAAAAGACCAGGATCATACCCAACGGGGTTCGGGCAGAAGAATTCCAGAACCTTCCCGGGAAGACAGAGGAAGACGATGACAGGATCAATATCGGTGCGGTGCTGCGCGTGACTCCGGTAAAGGATGTCATGACGCTGCTGCAAGCGTTCGGATTTGCCAGGGAACGGGAGCCGGCCCTGAAGCTGTGGGTCATGGGCTCATGGGAAGAGGATTCCGAATATGCGGAGGAGTGCTTTGAACTGGTAAAGATCATGGATATACCAGATGTGGAGTTCACGGGAAATGTGGATGTGAAGGAATATTACGGCAGGATGGATATGATTGTGCTGACCAGCATCAGTGAAGGGCAGCCTTTGGTCATCCTGGAAAGTTTTTCGGCACGAAAGCCGGTGATCGCTACCAACGTGGGGAACTGCCGGGGGCTGATCCTGGGAGAACAGGATGACTTCGGCCCGGCAGGAATCAGTACACGTATCATGAATGTGGAAGAGACCGCACAGGCCATGATCATGCTGGCAGGGAATGAGCCTCTTCGAGCTCAGATGGGTGAGAATGGATACCGGAGAGTGATGTCGCGGTTCCAGATGACTCATCTGCAGGATGCATATGAGACAATCTATAAGGATTTCGCGGACAGCATGAAGATTGTATGGGAGAGCGGAAGGAGTTAGGGTATGGCTGGTGTAGGAGTAAAATTAAATCGCATATTTGAGAAGAAATCGATTATGGCGGACTTGGTCGGATTCGCCTACAGTCTGGTCATCACAATCGCACCGATGCTGGTGATCATCCTGAACATCCTGCTGATGGGATGGGTCCTTGGATTCCGTACAGTCCCATATCTGACCAGAGAATTGTTTTCCTGTACGATATTGTATACCTTCATTTTTGGGCTGCTGGCAGTATCACCGTTTAACGCGGTTCTCTCAAAGTATATGCAGGATGCAATCTATGAGGAGCGCTATGAGGATATCCTTCCCTGCTACTATGTGGGGGCACTGATGACACTGATCCTGGCATGCCTGGTTGGAATTCCGTTTTGCCTGTGGGAGCATTTCGTGGGCGTCGTCGCGGTGTATTATGTATTTACCGGGTTCTGTACCTATATTTCCATGATTCTGGTATTTTATTCCATGATCTATCTGTCCATCTGTAAGGATTATGAACGGATATCCCTGTTCTATATCATTGGAATGATCGTAGCTTTTTTTCTGTCATTGTTCCTGCGGTTTGGGTGCAGTTGGGATATCGCCTACAGCATGCTCTTTGCATTGATGGTTGGCTTTTTCCTGACGGCAGTCCTGGAATTTGCCGCTGTGAAAAGCTATTTTAAGAAAAACAGCAATCGGTTCTTGCCGGTGCTGAGACATTTTAGGAACTGGTGGCAGCTGGTCGCGGCAAACTTTTTGTACATCTTGGGGATGTATGTTCACAATTTTGTATTCTGGACGGATGACAGGCGGATGGTGCTGGTGGATACCTTTGTCTGCAATCAGCCCTATGACATGGCCACATGCTTTGCCATGTTTACAAATATATCTGCTACGATCATATTCATCACCCACGTGGAAATGCATTTCCACGAAAAGTATAAGTTCTATTCCGAGTCGGTCATCGGCGGGAAGCGGAGCGATATTGAGAGAGACAAGCGGCGGATGTTCCGACAGTTGGGCAATGAACTGATGAACCTGATGCGGGTACAGTTTATCATATCGGTGGTGATCTATCTGCTCTGTGTCGTGCTGTTGCCGCAGTTCGGGTTCGGTGGTACGATCATGCAGATCTATCCCTGCCTGGCAGCGGGGTATTTTATCCTGTTTTTGATGTACGCGGCAATCTTATTCCTGTATTATTACAACGATCTGACAGGAGCAGTGCTGACTACACTGGGGTTCTTTGCTGTGACGCTGCTGGGAAGTATATTTGCCATGCGGATGCTGACGGTGATCTGGCACGGTCTTGGGGTTGTGCTGGGGTCATTTACAGGGTGGACGGTGGCATACATACGGCTGCGTAAGGTGGAAAGGAATCTGGATACGCATATATTCTGTCAGGGGATGCTTTTGAAAAAGGTGAATGGTTCGAAGCCATCAGGAGTGGTGTATCAGATTCGGAGGGAAAAAAGTGATGAGAAAAAATAGAAAAGCTTCCATCTGTCTGCAACTTATCGGAAGCATCTGTCTGGCTGGAGCCGGTAGACGCATTGCGTACTAATAAATCTTAGGGATTTACGCATGTATTTTGATATAGTATAATAGAACCATAAAATGGAGTTACCGGTAGTGAAACGTTTCCGGTCTCAAGAGATGCATGGTCTGAAGAAGGACTTTTGGCGGCAATCCGTATTTTCGAGACAGTCCTGTACAATTTGTACATTTCCCTGGAGGAAATTCATCTGGAGGGGCTATCAGAATATGGACAGGAAGGAGGAAGCATGAACGCATGGGTATTGCATGATATCAATGACTTCAGTTTGGAAACAGTAGAGGAACCGATACCCGGTAAAAATGAGGTGCTGGTAGAGGTGAAAGCAGCCGGAATCTGCGGATCTGACATCCCCCGGGTATATCAGAACGGCACATACTCATTTCCGCTGATCCCGGGACATGAATTTTCCGGCGCTGTGGCAAAGACCGGCAGGGACGTGGATGACGGATGGATCGGCAGGCGGGTGGGTATCTTCCCTCTGATTCCCTGCATGGACTGCATCCCCTGCCGGAAAAAGCAGTATGAGATGTGCAGGAATTACAGCTATCTCGGCTCCCGGACGAACGGCGGTTTTGCAGAATATGCGGCGGTCCCTGCCGAGAATCTGATCGCACTGCCGGATAATGTTACCTTTGAAGAAGCGGCAATGCTGGAGCCTATGGCAGTGACGGTCCATGCCATGAGGCGGGCCGCGCCGGATCCGGAAGATACTGTGGCAGTATGCGGGCTTGGAACGATCGGACTTTTACTGATCATGTTTCTTCGAGAGGCAGGAGTAAAAAATATCCTGGCCATCGGCAATAAGGAATTCCAGAAACAGATGCTTGGCAGGCTGGGATTGCCGGAAGAAGCCTGGTGCGACAGCAGAAAGCAGGATGCGGGCCGGTGGCTGACGGAGCGGACAGACGGCGCGGGTGCGGACGTATTTTTTGAATGTGTGGGGAAAAATGAGACATTGACATGGGCCATCGACCATACGGCACCTGGCGGCAGGGTCATGCTGGTGGGAAATCCGTTTTCTGATATGACTCTGGAAAAATCCGTATACTGGAAGGTCCTGCGGAATCAATTGACAGTGACCGGGACGTGGAATTCCTCGTTTTCCTTTCCGGAAGAAGAGTTCACTGACCGGAAGACAGAAGAGACAGAAAAAGGTTTGGACGACTGGCAGTATGTACTGGATCGTCTGGCCCGGGGGCGTGTCAGTCCGTCCTGTCTGATCACCCACAGATTCCCGCTTGATGAACTGGAGAAGGGTTTTCATATTATGCGGGATAAAACAGAGGATTATATCAAGATCATGGGAATTCGAAATGGAATCGGAAATGAACCGAATCACTAATTCCGCACTTGATTAATCCCTGCGGACATGTTACAATATTTTCAATTTCCACGAGGGAGTAATCGGCATGATATATGCAGTATTATCGACATAATGGAGCGGGAAAGCTCCCGGTAATACTTGAAATGGTGAGACTCATGGACAGCTTTGTACTTATGATGGCTGCCCGTGTGTCTCACCTTTTTATACCTTGTGAAACGGCCGAATGGCCATGATGGGATGCCCTTTGGGTATACCTTATGAAACGGCCGAATGGTCATAATTGGATGCCCTTGGGTATTCTATAGGAAACTTCTTCAGATTTTCCTATAGATAAAAACCCTCCGGGGGAACCGCACTGCGGTGTACAAGGTAGATGCCGCACTGATAGAGAAAGAAAGGAAGAAGAAAAATGGGAATTTTTGAACTTTTTGTACTGGCTGTAGGACTTTCGATGGATGCGTTTGCGGTGTCAGTCTGTAAAGGGCTGTCACTGGGAAAGATCGGCAGGAAGCATATGTTTATCGCAGGTGCCTGGTTCGGAGGCTTCCAAGCGCTGATGCCGCTGATCGGATACTACCTGGGCAGATTTTTTACCGACACGATCACGGAATATGACCACTGGATCGCATTTATCCTTCTGTTGATCATCGGAGGAAAGATGGTAAAAGAATCTTTTGGCGGAGAAGAGCAGATTGACGCTTCCATGTCCGTTCAGTCCATGCTTCTGCTTGCCATTGCAACAAGCATCGACGCGCTTGCCGTCGGGGTGACTTTTGCATTTCTGAAAGTATCCATCCTTCCGGCAGTGACCTTTATCGGAGTGATCACCTTTGTCTGTTCGGCTGTGGGAGTGAAGATCGGAAGCATATTCGGAACAAAATACAGGGCCAGGGCAGAGCTGTGCGGCGGTATCATCCTGATTTTAATCGGAACGAAGATCCTGCTGGAAGGAGTGGGAATCATCTGATACAGAAAGCCTGCCACTGGCAGCCTTTCTGCATACGATGGTATTCAAAATGTTGGTGGAAGGATGGGGGACAGGGAGAAAGTCCATGAACGGGAATCAGAAGCAGAACAAAAAGCGCATCTGTTCCCACCAAAATACGGCGGCAGATGCGCATATATTTCCTTTCGCAGTAAAACGGATCCTTTTCTACAATAACTGAATCCCATGCTCCCTGGCCTCATGCAACGCGTCCTCCGGCCAGATGGACGACTGCACCTCCCCGATATGGGCTTTGCGCAGGTAATACATACAGATCCTGGACTGGCCGATGCCGCCTCCGATGGTATAGGGCAGTTCCCGGTTTAAAAGAGCCTTCTGGAACGGCAGTTCGGCACGCTCCTCACATCCGGCCAGCTTTAACTGTCTGGACAGAGAAGCTTCATCCACGCGGATCCCCATGGAAGAGAGCTCCAGCCCCATATGCAGGATGGGATACCAGACCAGGATATCCCCGTTCAGCTCCCAGTCGTCATAGTCCGGCGCACGGCCGTCATGCTTCTGCCCGGAAGCAAGCTCCTTTCCGATCTGAGAAACAAAGACCGCTTTTTTCACCTTCGTGATCCGGTTTTCCCGTTCCTTCGGGGTGCAGTCCGGATACATATCCTCCAGCTCCTGGGAAGTGATAAAGAAAATATCCTCCGGCAGAAGGGGCTCTATGTAATTGTAGCGTCTGGAGATGAACTCTTCCGTCTCCTTCAAGGCGCTGAATACCTTCCGTACCGTATATTCCAGCGTCTCCATATTCCGCTCTTCTTTGGAAATGACCTTTTCCCAGTCCCATTGATCCACATATAGAGAATGGATATTGTCCGTGTCCTCATCCCGGCGGATGGCGCTCATATCCGTATATAAGCCTTCCCCGGAGTGAAAACCGTAATGCTTGAGAGCATGGCGCTTCCACTTGGCAAGGGAATGGACGATCTCAGCCGGGGCTTCATCCTGCTCCCGGATGCCGAATGCGACGGGACGCTCCACCCCGTTCAGGTTGTCGTTGAGACCGGATTCCGGCCGGACAAACAGGGGCGCCGAGACACGGGTCAGATGCAGTGACTTCGCCAGGGCGCGCTCAAAATGATCCTTGACTTCCTTGATGGCTACCTCAGTCTCCCGGATCGTCAGCGGGGAACGGTATCCGTCAGGGATAACTAAATGCTCCATATACACAAACTCCTTTGATATTTTTATAGTAGATCACTGTCCCGATCAGCAAGGTACAAGGCACCATGAACAGTCACGAACAGCTACCAAATATTTTAATGACTGCTGGTAAAATTGTCAACGGCCTCTCAAATTTTTTCTTGTATAATACAGCAAAAATTGGTAGAATAAATTCATAGGAAAACTTCATCGGTAAAGTTCAGATGTACCGATCATTCAGGATAGAGCAGCCAGAGACATCGGTATATCAGGGAGAAAATTTTATAAGGGACAAAGGAGTACGGAGTTATGGATGTTAACAAATTGATGAGCAGCATGCAGGAAATGGACTACGAAGCAATCCTCAAGAATCTGGAGAGCATGGGCGGCCCCATGAAAAATGCGCTGATGATCGCATCGGTGCTCACCATCGTGGTCGGGCTTTTATGGTGTTTCTTCGGACTGAAGCTGATCCGGGTATGGGCGGCGATCCTGGGACTGGCACTCGGATTCGGAATCGGTACGGGAGTGGCTGCCGCATTTGAATTGAGTTCCAACCTGATCCTGATCTGCGGAGCAGTAGGAGGAATCCTTCTGGCGATCCTGGGCGCGGTATTTTATCATGTCGGGGTATTCCTGATCGCCTGGATCACGGGAAGTTCTCTGGCACTGCTTGTCCTGCAGCCGAAGGACTGGAAGCTTATGCTGGCCTGCGTTGGAATCGGCCTGGTCGTGGCACTGTTTACGATCCGCTTTGCGGAACTGATCATCATCGTGATCACAGGCATCAACGGCGGAATGAGTGCCGGCACGGGAATCATGTCCTTCTTGCCGTTTGACAATCAGATCGTCCGGTATGGGGTTATCGGAGTCCTTGTTGTCGCAGGTATTGCCGTGCAGCTCTTGATGGAATCCGGGAAGCGGAAAAAGAGGACCCTGGAGAATGCAAAAAAGATCCGGGAACAGAACTCCACTGCAAATGAAGT